>JBDTNY010000140.1:0-7106 GCA_039933515.1 Actinomycetota bacterium | reverse complement strand
CTGTCGGGTTGCGCTAGTGTCCCCGTAGGTGATCTCGATCCGCCGTCGCGGCGATCCGGCGTGCGAGCTCGGCGGCGATCACCGCCCTGCCGGGTTCGCCCCCGGTCGTCACGACGAGCCCGAGCGCATCCCCGACCCGGCGCACGAGATCGTGGTCCGCGAGGTACCGCTGGCTGCGCCCGGCGCCCTCGCCTCGAAGCAGCCCCGCGGTCACGCAGGCGCCCAGGTCGTTAGCCGCCGTGGTCGGGTTCACGTCGGCGAGCGGGCGGTAGTAGCGGGAAGTCACCTCCCGGCCGAAGAACGCGTCCCATACGGCGTTCGCGGTCCGCGCGGGCAGGTGTGCGTCCGCGATGAGCCCTTCGACGGCGGCCCAGATCATCCCTTCGACCCGCTCACGGAGATCGAGCGCCCTGACCTGATGGAGCTGGGCCTCCATGTGGATCCGGATGAACTCGGTGGCGTCGGCCGAGCGATCGAAGTCTCCCCCCAGGCACGCGAAAGCTGCGTAGTAGTCGGAGAGGTGCCGGCCCCACCACTCCTCGAGCGAGGTGAACTCCTCGAGCTGGAACCCTCCGCGATACATCGCCAGCGCCGCGCACACGCGCGCGGTCCGACCGTTCCCATCGGCAAACGGGTGGATCGCGGCCACCGCGACATGGATCCATGCCGAGGCGATCGCCGGATGAGGATGCCCCGAAGCCATGACTCGGTTCGCGTCGTCGATGAGCCCGGCGATGTCGGCGGCATCCGGCGGGGCGAAGACCTCCCTGCCGGTGATCCGGTCGACGAGGTAGGCGGGGCCGGTGCGCAGGCGCCCCGCCCCTTCGGCGAACTTTCCGGCGAGGACTCGATCCTGAAGGGTGACGAGCAGCTCGCGATCCCAGGAGAAGTTCGGGTCGTCGGCACGGCGCAGGACGAAGCCCATCGCATCGCGATAGCCGAGCACCAGGTCGATGTCGTCGCTCCCGACCTCGCCGGGGCGTTCTCCCGCGAGGATCCTGCGCACCTCGTCCACCGTGACCGGCACGCCCTCCATGGAGGTGGACGCCGCGACGGCCTCGGACTCGAGATCGCGACGGAGGCGGCCCCGCCACGCGCGCGGGAGCGGGCCGCGGTAGCCCAAGAGGTCGCGCCAGCGGTCGAGCTCGTCGACGAGATCCGCGAGCGGCTCCGGATCGTAGGGCAGAAGCATGGGAGAGACCCTAGCATCGGATCACCTAATCTTACAAACGTTTAAACGATTATTCGAGCACGCACCGCCCCAAGGAGGTGCGCGAAGCCGCCCACATCGAGGAGGCGACCCCGTCGAGATCGAGCTGGTCCCCGAAGGCATCCTCCTGAAGCCGCGCAAGCTGATCGACAGCACGCAGGCCTGGTTCTGGGCGCCTTCCTGGCAGGCTGGCGAGGCCGAGGCGAGCGCCGACATCGAGGCCGGCCGCGTCACCGTCCACGAAAGCGACGACGCGTTCCTCGACGCACTGGGCGACGTGGACACGACCGCGTCCTGATCCGTGCCGACCTACGCGGTCACCGCGCGGTTCCGTCGCGACCTGGCGGGGCTGACGCCGGGGCAGCGCGCGGCGTTCCGATCGGCGATCGAGGGGTTCGTGCACGACCTCGGCGAGGGTCGGTTCCGTTCAGGACTGCGCGTCAAAGGCGTGAAGGGCGCGGCGGGCGTCTTCGAGATGACCTGGGCTCCCGACGGGCGGGCCACCTTCCAGTACGGGGATCCGATCGAGCGCGGCGAGCCCCACGTGATCTGGCGCCGGATCGGCACGCGCGACGTGTTCCGCGCGCCGTGAAGCACCTGACGGCCGAGCTCAGTGGTCGCTGACGCCCGAGAAATTGAACGCCTCGACCTTGAGCGCCGGCACCCGCGACGCGCTGAAGAAGAACTCGCTCGCGAGCTCGGCCTCGCGCCCGATCATCGACACGTTCGAGAGCGCCTCCACGATCGATTGCGTGAATCGGAAGTTGCGCACGGGCCCCACGATCTCGCCCCCTTCGATCAGGAACGTGCCGTCGCGCGTCATCCCCGTGATCGAGGACTCCATCGGGTTCACGACGTTCGAGTAGTGGAACCTCGTGACGAGCACGCCGCGCTCGGTGGCGGCCACCATGTCGTCGAGGCTCGCGTCGCCCGTGGCCATGAACAGGTTCAGCGGGAACGGCCCCTCGGGATTGGGTGAGGGCAGGCCGTGGCCCGTCGACGTTGTGCCCGCCTGCTTGGCCGTGCGCAGGTCATAGACCGCGTCTCGGAAGACCCCGCCCTCGATCAGGCTCGCGTGCTGCTTCGGCACGCCCTCGAAGTCGAAGGGGGCCCCGAGCGTCGAGGGGTCCCCGCCGTCGTCCCAGATGTCGATGTTCGTGCCCACGACGGTCTGGCCCGCCTTCCCGCTGAAGCACGATCGGTCCTCCACGTACGCACGACCCGCGAAGCCGACGAAGGACAGGAACGCCACCAGGGTGGCCGTCGCCGCGGGCTCGAGCACCACCGGGTACACGCCGGCCTCGAGCGCCCGCGCCCGCTGGGACCGCTCCGCCTTGTCGGCGGCGCGCCGCCCGATCGCCTCGGGGTCGATCGCGCCCAGACCCGCGCCGAACACCTCGGCGAACCCGCTCCCGCCCTCGCCGCCGCTGATCACCGTGGTGAGCGATGCCTGCGTCGAAGGCGCCCAGCAGAACTGGCCCCGGGAGTTCGCGACGCCGATCTCGATCGCCTGCGTCTCGTAGGCGCCCGCCGCCGTGAACCCCGACGGGCACCGGCCGATCAGCGTGGCCACGGCGTCGGCTCGCGCCTCGGGCGAGGAATCCGCGGTGGTCTCGTCGTAGCGTTCGGGCGCCTCGGGCACGTCGGCGATCGGCGCGAGCCCGGGCCACATCGCGTCGGGGCCCACCACCTCGGCCATCTCCTTCGCGCTCTTGGCGGCCCTCATCGCCCCCTCGGGCGTCGCGACGCTGGCCGCCGCCACGCCCACGCGGTCGCCGGTCACGACCCGTACGCGGATCCCCGTGTCCTCGCGGAAGATGCTCTGGTGGATCTCGCTCTTCGCGAACCGGGTCAGGCCGCCCCAGTCGTGCATGAAGAGCACCTCGACCCCGTCGACGTCCGGCAGCTCGAGCGCGCCCGCGGCCACCTCGCGGAAGCGGTCGGGGCCGATCAGCCCCGGCATCAGCGCACCCCGACCTGGACGCCCCGGAACCGCGCGGGCGAGGCTCCGTGGCCCACCCGACCGACCTGGCCCGGCTGGCCCTTGCCGCAGTTCGGGGTGCCCCACACGACCCACTCCTCGCGCCCGGCCACCGCGTCGCACGAGCCCCAGAACTCCGGCGTGATCCCCGTGTAGTTCGGGTTCTTGTACATCGTCGTGAGCTTCCCGTGCTCGATCTTCCACGCGGCCTCGCACCCGAACTGGAAGTTGATGCGCTTGTCGTCGATCGACCACGACGAGTTCGTGGTCATGAAGATGCCGTCGTCGGTGTCGGCGATGATCTCCGAGAGCGAGCCTTGCCGTGGCTCGATCGAGATGTTCGTCATGCGGATCAGCGGCAGGTGGCTCCAACCGTCGGCGCGGCTCGTGGCGTTCGAGGTCTGGCCCACGACGTGAGCGGTCTCGCGGCTCGTCAGGAAGTTCTGGAAGATCCCGTCGACGATGATCGGCGTCGAGTGCGCCGGCACGCCCTCGTCGTCGTAGCCGAAGGTGCCGAGCCCGCCCGCGAGCGTGGCGTCGGCCGTGATCGAGACGAGGTCGCTGGCGTAGCGCACCGTTCCGCGGTCGCCGGGGGAGAGCCACGACGAGCCCGCGTAGGCCTCCTCCATCCCGAGCACGCGGTCGAGCTCGATCGGGTGGCCGATCGATTCGTGGATCTGCAGCTCCATCTGGCCCGAGTCCAGGATCAGCGTCGTCACGTCGCTCGGGCACTCGGGCGCGGCCAGCAGGTCGACGGCCTCGTGGCCGATCCGGTCGGCCTCCTCGATCAGCCCCAGCGTGCGGATGTGCTCGTAGCCCGCCGCCTTGATGTGGCCGCGGAACGAGTTGGGGTATGAGCGCCGCTGCATGTCGCCGTCGCCGATCGCGGTCGCCTCCAGCCCGCCGCCGCTCTGCGTCACGACCTGGTCGATCGCGGCGCCGTCTGAGGACGCGAACCACGTGGACCGCCGGAAGAAGTCGAGCCCGCCTTCGGCGAACGAGACCCCGGGGACACCCTGCATCCGGTTCGTGGCCTCCATCAGGAGCGCGACCTTCTCCTCGAGCGGCACGATGAAGGGATCCTCGGCCGCGGGGCTCCGCCACGAGTCGACCGCGGGCTCCACGGGGGAGAGCTGCACGGGATCGCCCGGGAGCCGCTGCGCGGCCTTGGCGATCTGCACCGCCAGCTCGGCGGTGCGGGTCACCTCGCCCTCGTCCAGGCGCGAGGTGGCCGCGAACCCCCAGCGACCGCCCACCAGCACCCGGACGCCGACCCCCGAGGAGGTGTCGCGCTCGATGCCCTCCATCTCCTGGTTGCGGACGGTCAGCGACTCGATCTCGTCGAGGCCGGCGCGCGCGTCGGCGAAGTCGGCTCCTGCCTTGCGGGCGGCCTCGACCGCCATCTTCGCGACGTCGTGCACCCGCGCCCTCCTCGCGATCTCACGGGGTCGGGCGGGCCACAGGACCCGCTCGGTCCGGGGCATGGTACCCGCCTCGACGCAACCCTGCCCGACGTAGGGTGGCGGTCCGACGACGAGCGGGAGGTTCTCGACATGACGGTGGACGGCGTACGGATCGGGTTCGCCATGGAGCAGGCGACGGCGGTCGCGGCGGAGCTCGGGATCGATTTCGACGTGACCCCGTTCGACGCGGAGCAGTTCCGCAGGGGGATGGAGGTCGAGCTCGAGCACGGACGGCGTGACCCCATCACCGACGTCACGCACGACGACCCGATCGTCACGGGCAAGATCGCGTGGGCGCACCTGCGTGAGATGCCCGACTACTACGACCGGCTCGACGCAATGGAGCGGGAGGCCGAGAACGGCCGGTGAGCCCCCGCGCCGATAGGTTCGGCTCGTGAGCAGCCTGTGGTGGAGGTATCTGCACGTCGCCGGCGCCCTGGGGTTCCTGGCAGCGCACGGGGTGGCCGTGGCGGTGGCGCTCCGACTGCGGCGCGAACGCGATCCGGCGCGCTGCCGGGCGATCTTGGACCTGTCCCGATCCACGCGGCCATGGATGTACGTCTCGCTGCTGATCCTGATCGGCGCCGGTGTGGTCCGCGGGTTCCAGCTGCACGCGTGGAGCCGCGGATGGATCTGGGTGGCGCTCGGCCTGCTGATCGCGATGCTGGCGGCCGCCTTCCCGCTGGCCGTGCCGTACTACGTGCGGGTCCGTCGAGCGGTGGCCGAAGACGCCGGCACCGCGCCCGAAGCGCTGGCGGCGCTCCTGCGATCGCCGCGCCCCCTCGTGATCCTGTGGGTCGAGACCGCCGGCCTGCTGGTGATCCTGTGGCTGATGATCTTCAAGCCGTTCTGAGCCGCCGGGGGCGGTCTGGGATGATGCCGGAACGCCCACCGAGGAGGTCCCCGCACATGCCCGTCGAACGCGCCGCCGACCATCCGACCTTCGAGCTCGGCGGGAACACGATCGTGAGCCTGGCCGCGCCCGCCCGCGCCGCCACCGAGGCCGCGCTCTTCCGGATCGAGCTCCCCGAGGGCGGCGGGCTCCCTCGGCACCATCACGACCATCTCGACGTGTTCGCGGTCGAGATGGGCGGCGGCACCTTCTACCTGGGTGAGGAGACGATCGCGCTCGAGCCCGGCGACTCGGTGGTCGTGCCGATCGGGGTGTGGCACCACTTCGTGGCCGGCCCCGGCGGCGCGACCCTCGCGGTCACGATGCTCGCCGGCACGAAGCTGATCCGCGAGGACGGCTCCGAGATCGTCCCGGCGTGGGTCAGCTGATGAGCCTGTACATCTCCAACGTCACGCTGTTCGACGGCAAGACCGTCAAGACCGCCCAGGGCGTGCACGTGCGCGACGGCGCGATCGAATGGGTGGGCGCCCACGCGCGCGCGCCGCGCACGGCGCTCGCGGCGAGCCCCGTCGACGGCACCGGGATGACCCTCACACCCGGGTTGATCGACTGTCACGTGCATCTCCAGTTCGACGGGGGGCCCGACTTCGCGGGCGAGGCCGCCGAGCTGACGCCGGCGCTCGCCGCCCTGAAGGCGTCGAAGAACGCCCAGAAGCACCTGGAGCACGGCATCACGACCGTGCGCGACCTGGGCGGCATCGACGCGGTGAGCTGCCAGGTGGGCGTCGCGATCGAGAAGCACATGATCCAGGGAGCGCGGGTGATCGCGGCCGGCCGCGCGCTCACGATCACCGGCGGACATGGCCACAACGTGGGGTTCGCCCGTGAGGTCGACGGGCCGGACATGATCCGCAAGGCGGTGCGCGAGGAGATCCGCGGCGGTGCGCGCGCGATCAAGGTGGTGGCGACCGGGGGTGTGTTGACGCCCGGGATCGGTGCGACGTTCACGGCCTTCACGCCCGAAGAGATCGTCGCCGCCGTCGACGAGGCGCACAAGTGGGACCGATCGGTGGCCGCGCACGCGATCGGGAGCGGCGGCATCTTGAACGCGGTCTTGGCGGGCGTCGACTCGGTCGAGCACTGCAACCAGGTCACCACGCAGATCGCCAAGGAGATGAAGGAACGCGGCACGTTCCGCTCGCCCACCCTGATGGCCCTGCGCGGGATGCTCGAGCATCCCGACGAGGTGCCGCCCTACGCGATCGACAAGGCGCAGAAGCTGGAGCACGAGTCGCGCGACAGCCAGCGGCGCGCGGTGAAGGCGGGCATCCGCCACGTGTGCGGCACCGACGCCGGCACGCCGTTCAATCCGCACGGGAACGCTCCGAACGAGCTGATCGACATGGTGGCGTGGGGCATGACCCCGCTCAAGGCGATGCAGGCCGCCACCGCGAACGGCGCCGAGCTGCTACGCGTCCCCGAGATCGGGACGATCGAGGAAGGCAAGCAGGCCGACCTGGTGCTGTACGCGGAGAGCCCGCTCGACGACATCACCGCCACGCTGCAGCCGATGTTCGTGCTGAAGGGCGGCACCGTCGT
>JBDTNY010000139.1:0-33309 GCA_039933515.1 Actinomycetota bacterium | reverse complement strand
ACCTGACGACCCCGGCGCCGAACGGCCGCCTGCACATCTTCGTGCGCAACCTCACCGGCGGCACGACCGTGCAGGCCACGAAGACGAGTGGCGGCACCCAGGCGAACAACGACAGCTTCGATCCGGCGATCAGCGCGAACGGGGGCTTCGTCGCGTACGAGTCTCGCGCCACCAACCTCGGCATCACCGACACGAACGGCGCACGGGACATCTATCTCACTGACCTGACCACCGGGGTGATCACACGGGTCTCCGAGGGCGCGGGTGCGCTGCAGAGCGACGGCACGAGCCGGCACCCGTCGATCAGTGGCGACGGCCGCTACATCGCGTTCGACTCGTCGGCCACGAACTTCGTCGCGAACGACACGAACGGCATGAGCGACGTCTTCTTGCACGACACGCTTACCGGGACCACCGCGCGGATCAGCGTGCGCAGCAACGGCACACAGGGCAAGGGTGGGAGCTACGACCCGCAGATCAGCGCCGACGGACGCTTTATCGTCTTCAGCTCCGATGCCACGAACCTGGTGGCCGGGGACACGAACGGCGCGACCGACGTGTTCCTCCACGACATGGTCACCGGGTACACCACCCGGCTGTCGGTGGACTCCGGCTGGAACGAGGGCGGCCAGGCGAGCTACTACCCCTCGATCGCGGGTGACGCGAGCGACGTCGCCTTCACCTCCGACGCCGACAACCTGGTGGCCGGCGACAACCTGGGCAACACCGACGTCTTCGCGCGGCCGGTGGCGTTCCAGGGCGATGCGCTCGTCAAGAAAGGCGTCGCCACGACCTTCACGGGCAACGATGTCTACGAGGCGGTCGCCGCCACGCAGAAGCTCCCCGCGCAGAAGGTCCGCCACGGCAAGTCCACCACCTTCACCGTGCAGCTCCAGAACGACGGCTCGGCCGTGGACGGGTTCACCGCCCTCGGTTGCGCGACCTCGAAGGGCTTCACGGTCACGTGGAGGACCGCGGGCGTGGACGTGACGGCGGCGGTGGTTGCCGGCACCTACGCCACCGGAGCTCTGCAGCCCGACGACACGCTTACCCTCGATGTGACGATCCTGGTTTCGGCCACGGCGCCCGTCGGCAAGGCGAAGCTCTGCGGGCTGACGCTCACCTCGGTCACCGACGCCACGAAGATCGACGCCGTGGCCTCGCAGATCAAGGTGTCGTAGCCGGCTCCCGACGCACCTACCCGCCGAACACGACCGAGCCCGACGCGATCGTCATCTCGACGGTCGCGTCGGCGATCGCGCCGAGCGAGCGGTCGAACAGGTTCCGGTCGATGACCGCGAGGTCGGCGCGCATGCCCGGCGCAAGCATCCCCGCCTCGTCGTCGTGGTTCAGGTAGGCGGTTCCGCGCGTGAAGGCGGCGAGCGCCGCGACGAGGTCGATGCCTTCCTCCGGGTGCAGCGCGCCTCGATCGCGAGCATCGATCGACTCGCGGTTCACCGCGACGTCGAGCTCGTGCAGCACGTTCGGCGTGGAGACGGGCCAGTCGCTCCCGAACGCCATCACCGCGCCGCTCGCCCGCAACGACCCGATCGGGTAGAGCCGCTCGGCCCGCTCGCCCACGCGAGGCCTCGTGAACAGGTCGACCATCGGGTCGGGCTGCCCCCAGTAGGGTTGCATGTTCGCGATCACCCCGAGCTCACGGAGCCGCGGTACGTCGGCGGGGTCGGGCAGCTGGAGGTGCGCGATGTGGTGGCGCTGGTCGTTCATGCCGTTCATATGCCGCGCGGTCTGGATCGCATCGAGGGCGCTGCGGATCGCACGGTCGCCCAAGGCGTGCTGGTGGATCTGGAACCCCTCGGCGTCGAGCCGCGCGACCGCCTCACGGAGCATCTCGTCATCGACGAACACGAGCCCGGTGCCGTGCACCGCGCCGTAGGCGCCCTCGTAGGGCTCGAGCATCGCGCCGGTCGCGGTCTCGGGGCAGCCGTCGAGCATGATCTTCACCGTGCCGGCGTTCACCCGGCCGCCGGTCCCTCGCTCGCGACCCTCAAGGAGCCCGTCGATCTGTTCCATCCCCCGGTGGCGGTCCCACCAGAGCGAAGTCACGACTCGCACGGCGAGCTCGCCCGCGTCGTCGAGCGCGCGGTAGGCGCTCAGCAGGTCGGGCTCGACCCAGGCGTCCTGCCAGCCGGTGATCCCGAACGCCGTGAGGTGCTCCTGCGCGCGGCGGAGGCAGCGCGTCCACTCCTCGACGTCGGGCGCGGGCACGAGATCGCGGAGCACGGTGTAGGCCGTCCCCTCCTGGAGGCATCCGGTCGGCGAGCCGTCGGGGTAGCGAACGAAGTACCCATCGAACGGATCGGGCGTGTCCGCGGTCCACCCGGCGATCTCGAGCGTCTTGGAGTTCACCCAGCCCGCGTGCACGTCGGTGTTGAACAAGAAGACGGGCCGGTCCGGCACGACGGCGTCCAGGTCCGAGGCCCGCGGCCCCGCCTCGCCGAAGACCGTGTTGTACCAGCCGCCGCCCACGATCCAGGGCAGGTCTGGGTTCGCGGCGGCGAACGACCGGATCCGCCCAAGGTAGGCGTCGCGGTCGTACAGGTCATCGAGGTTGACGTTCAGCAGGTTCCGGGCGCCGAACGCGGCGTGGATGTGGGAGTCCTGGAACCCCGGGACCACCATCCGCCCCGCAAGGTGCAGATGCTCGCCGCCGGCGCCGACCTGGTCGCGCACCTCGTCCTCGGTGCCGACCGCTACGATGCGGTCACCCCGGATCGCGATGGCGTCGGCCCAGGTCCGCGCGGCGTCGACCGTGAACACGTCGGCGCCGCTGATGATGAGGTCGGCTGGCTCGGCCACGGGCGCACGCTACCCGCGGCGCGCGAGGCGGTCAACGCGGCGCGGTTGCCTCGAAGCGGTCCCCCGCCCGGTACGTCTCGGTCCCCGTGCCGCTCCGCACCGTCACCGAACCGAGCCCTCGCACGTTCCAGCGTTCTCCGTCGCCGAGGATCGCCGTGCGCTCGTCGATCCCGATGAACCAGGCCCCGTCGATTCGCGACGTGAGGAACGAGCTCACACCCGGGATCTTCCGCATGCGGTCCCAGTGGACGCCGAATGTCGCGTGCGGGATCAGTCCGAGTCCGAACAGCCAACCCGTCCCGCGCCGGGGCTTCGTGCCTCGCTGGGCCCGCGAGCGGCTCGCGACCATCGCGCCCGCGCTGCAGCCCGCGTACACCCCGCCTCGGTCGATCAGGTGCCGCACCGCCGTCCAGCACGCGGTGCCGTCCATCACCTCGGCCAGGTGCTGCGGCTTGCCGCCCGAGAAGAAGACCATCGAGGCGTCGCGGATCCGGCCCGCAAGCTCGCCGCTGAGGGCGTCCTCGCGCGTACGCACGGGCACGACCTCGGCGGCGACGCCGCGTTCCGCATAGTGGTCGAGCCCCATCCGGGCCCAGCGCTCGAACACATGATCACCTTCGGTGGCGCTCGCCGTCGGCAGGATCACGACGCGGCCGTCGCCCGTCGCGGCGCCGAGCGCCTCGGCCTCGACGTCGTGGCTCCACCCCTCGAACTCGCCCGACCCCAAGAGCAGGAATGTCGTCATCCGACGAGGCTAGCGGGAAACTGGAGGAGACCGATCGGGGAGGACGCCATGGACGTGACGCAGGACGTGCAGGTCGAGAAGGGGCTCGTGGGCGCGGTGCGCGGCCGAGAGGTGACGATGCGCAAGGCCGCCGCCGGCGCCGTGACCGCAAGCGGCGATCTGATCGTGACGAATGGCGGGCTGGGCGCCGCGGCCGTGGGCGGCAACCTCGCGATCACGAACGGCGGCAGCGGTCCGATCGCGGCCGGCGGGAACGTCTCGATCGTGAACGGGGGCTGCCAATGGATCGCGTCGGGCGGCGGCGCGACCCTCGGCGAGCGCTCGTTCGTGGGCGCCGTGCTTGCCCCCAGGGTCGTCGTCGAGGACGGCGGGAAGGTCCTGATCGACCTACCCAAAGCCATCGCGTTCGGGGCCGCGATGGGCGTGGCGGTCGGGTTGATCGTGCGCGGGCGCCGCACCTAGTTAGCGCTGAACTAGTCTTCGCCGCTCGACGGATAGTGCGGTTCGCCCGATGGTGCCGCGAGGTCGAGCCTTGTGACGCGAGCCGGCACCGGCGCGGGGTCCGGCTCCCGCGAGATCGTGCCGGCGCGGTGGCGTCCAGACTTCCCCGATCCGCGGGCGCGCCACACGGCGACCGTCATCGCGCCGAACCCGAACATGCCGCCGAGCGACCACACAGCAAGGTTGAGGAAGGGCACCAGCCCGACCGCCGCCGCGGGCGCCCAGCCGGCCAGGAGCGCCAGCCACCGGCTCCGCGGCTCGCGCACCAGGATCCGTCCCACCGCGAACACCGCCCACGCGTAGCCGACGAGGAACAGGAGGGACATCGCGAGCAGCACAGCCAGACCCAGCGGAAGCCCCACGATCGTAACCATCGCCGCCACCGCGACGATCGGCAGACCGAGCGCGAACACGATCCCCCAGCCCGCCGACGCGAAGGGCGCCGTGCGTGCGGCCGTCGCGACGCGGTCGGACCCGCGCGGCGCGATCAGCAGCATCGAGGCCAGCAGCAACAGTGTCGACGCGCCGATCGCCACCGAGCCCAGCAGGATCCCCAGCACGGCGAGGGGTCCCTGTAGGGTGAACTCGACGGTTTCGCGCACGGCACCCCCCACGGTGGCACCGGGCTCGATGCGGACCGACTCGGCGCCGAGGACGTCGCCGCCCACCTGCGCGTCGGCCGTCAGCCGGATCGGGCCGTTCAGGGCGATCACGCTGCCGCTCACGAGACCCGCGATCACGACCTCGCCGTCGAGCACCACCACGTCGCCGTACACGACGCCCGAGACCGTCGCCCGACCATGGAAGACAACGACCTCGCCGGCGGTCGCGCCGCGCGGGACGTTCACCGTCCCCGACATCACGATCTGGTCCTCCGCCTTCTCCTCCACGGTGCGGAACCCCGGCGCGGGCGAGGACGACTGGGCGAGGGCCGCCGCGGGCGCGAGCACCATCGCCGCGAGGACGGCGACGAGGACGAGCGGGCGCCGGATCGGGCGGGCAACGGTCACGGGGCGCATCCTACCGTCGGGCTCAGCCCGGACCCGCGTGCCCCGCTATCAGCCTGGCGCGGTAGCGTCTACCCGTGAGCCTCTCGGCCTTCTCCCCCGCCGTCCGCGCCTGGTTCCAGGGCTCGTTCGACGCGCCCACGAAGGCGCAGTCCCGAGGATGGAAGGCGATCGCCGAGGGCGACCACACGTTGATCCTTGCGCCCACCGGATCGGGCAAGACCCTCGCGGCCTTCCTGTGGGCGATCGACCGGCTCGCCGTGGAGCCGCCCCCGGACCCCGAGCGCCGCACCCGCGTGCTCTACATCTCGCCGCTCCGGGCGCTCGCGGTCGACGTCGAGAAGAACCTTCGCGCGCCCCTCACGGGGATCCGGCACGCCGCGGAGCGCTTGGCAGAGTCGCTTGCCCACGAGCCCGCCGTGGGGGTCCGCACCGGCGACACCCCCGCGAACGAGCGCCGCAAGCTGCTGAAGTCCCCGCCCGACATCCTCATCACCACGCCGGAGTCGCTCTACCTGATGCTTACCTCGTCGGCGCGCGAGACCTTGCGCGGTGTCCGCTGGGTGATCGTCGACGAGATCCACGCGCTCGCGGCGACCAAGCGCGGCGCCCACCTCGCGCTGTCGCTCGAACGGCTCGACGAGATCAGCGACACGCCCCCGCAGCGGATCGGCCTGTCCGCGACCCAGCGTCCGCTCGAGGAGATCGCTCGGTTCCTGGGGGGGCAGCAGGCCGATGGCGTCCCGCGGCCGGTCACGATCGTCGACGCCGGCCACCGCAAGCCCATGGAGCTCACGGTCGAGGTGCCGGTCGACGACATGGCGGAACTTGGCGCCGTGAGCGAGCCGGCTCAGCCCCAGCCGGTACAGCTCGGTCCCGCGAGCCTCGGCACCGCAGCGTCGCACGGGTCGATCTGGCCGTCGATCCACCCGCGGATCCTGGAGCTGATCCGGGAGCACCGGTCGACGATCGTGTTCGTGAACGCGCGGCGGCTCGCGGAGCGGCTCGCCGCCCGGCTGAACGAGCTCGCCGGTGAGGAGCTCGTGCGCGCGCACCACGGCTCGATCGCGCGGGAGCAGCGACTCGAGGTCGAGGATGCACTGAAGGCGGGCACGCTCCGGGCGATCGTGGCCACCTCCTCGCTCGAGCTCGGCATCGACATGGGCGCGGTCGACCTCGTGATCCAGGTGGAGTCGCCGGGGTCGGTCGCGAGCGGCCTGCAGCGGATCGGGCGGGCTGGCCACCAGGTGGGCGAACCCAGCAAGGGCACGATCTTCCCGAAGTTCCGCGGCGATCTGCTCGAGGTGGCTGTGGTGGCCGAGCGGATGCTGGCCGGCAAGATCGAGGAGACCCGCTATCCACGGAACCCGCTTGACGTGCTGGCGCAGCAACTCGTGGCGATGTGCGCGGTCGACGAATGGAGCGTCGACGACCTCGAGGCCGCGGTGCGCCGTGCCGCGAACTTCTCGGACCTGTCGCACGACGTGTTCCTGGCCGTGCTCGACCTCTTGGCCGGGCGCTATCCCAGCGACGGGTTCGCCGAGCTGCGCCCGAGGCTCGTGTGGGACCGCGCGGCCGCCACGGTGCGAGCGCGCGAGGGCGCCGGACGCCTCGCGATCATGTCCGGCGGCACGATCCCCGACCGGGGGTTGTTCGGCGTGTTCCTGCCCGACGGCGCGCGAGTGGGCGAGCTCGACGAGGAGATGGTGTACGAGTCGCGCCGGGGCGAGGTCTTCATGCTCGGCGCGTCGTCGTGGCGGATCGAGGACATCACCTACGACCGCGTGATCGTCACGCCCGCCCCCGGCGAGCCGGGCAAGATGCCGTTCTGGAAAGGTGACAAGCCGGGCCGGCCGATCGAGCTCGGGCGCGCGATCGGCGCGTTCACGCGCGAGCTGCGGGGCGCGAAGCGCGCGTCGGCGCTCTCGAAGCTCCGCGCCGACCTCGGGCTCGACGAACGCGCTGCCCGCAACCTGGTCACGTACCTCGACGACCAGGCCGAGGCAACGGGCGCGGTGCCCGACGATCGAACCATCGTGGTCGAGCGGTTCCGCGACGAGCTCGGCGACTGGCGCATGTGCATCCTGTCCCCGTTCGGGCAGCGCGTGCACGCGCCCTGGGGACTCGCCATCGAACAGCGACTGTTCGACCGGTTCGGTCCGGGCGCGCAGGTGCTCTGGGGCGACGACGGCATCGTCGTCCGGCTCCCCGAGGCGGTCGACCGCATCCCCGTCGAGGACCTCGTCTTCGACCCCGACGAGATCGAGGCGACGGTGGTTGCCGTGCTCCCCGGCACCGCGATGTTCGCGAGCACCTTCCGGGAGGCGAGCGCTCGGGCGTTGCTGCTCCCCCGCCAGCGGCCGGGCAAACGCACACCCTTATGGATGCAGCGTCAGCGCAGCGCGGACCTGCTCACCGAGGCCGCGAAGCACCCGACGTTCCCGATGCTGCTCGAGGCCACACGCGAATGCCTGAAGGACGTCTTCGACGTGCCGGCGCTCCGGGAGGTGATGACGGACCTGCGGTCCCGCAGGACGAAGCTCGTCGCGGTCGATACGGATACCGCGTCACCGTTCGCGCAATCGCTCCTCTTCCGCTGGGTCTCGATCTTCATGTACGAGGGCGACGCGCCGCTGGCCGAGCGGCGCGCGGCCGCGCTGTCGCTCGACCGCGACCTGCTTCGCGAGCTGCTCGGCGCCGAGGAGCTGCGCGAGCTGCTGGACCCGCACGCGATCGACGAGGTCGAGCTCGAGCTCCAGTGGCTCGCCGCGGGCCGTCACGCGCGCTCGGCCGACGGGATGGCCGACCTGCTGCGCGACATCGGCCCTCTGCGGGACGACGAGATCGCGGCCAGGGTCGACGGCGAGTCGGCCGCGTGGCTCGCCCGACTCGTCGAGGAGGGCCGGGCGATCCGGGTGAAGGTCGCCCGCGAGGACCGAGTGGCGGCCGTCGAGGACGCGGCGGCCCTCCGCGACGCGCTCGGCACCGCGCTCCCGATGGGACTGCCCGGCGTCTTCACCGAGGCGGTGGAACGCCCGCTGGAACGACTCGTCGCCCGCTACGCCCGCACGCACGGGCCGTTCGAGTCGCGCGAGGCGGCGGATGCGCTCGGCGCGGGCGAGGACCGGGTCCGGGCGGCGCTCGAGTCGCTCGAGGTCGAGGGTCGCGTGGTGCACGGCGGGTTCCGGCCGGGCGGGGTCGAGCGCGAATGGGTCGACGTCGAGGTGCTTCGGCGCGTGCGCCAGCGGTCGCTCGCCGCGCTCCGCAAGGAGGTCGAACCGGTCGACGCGGCGACGTTCGCGCGGTTCCTGCCGGCCTGGCAGGGCGCCGACCAACCACGCGGAGGCGCCGACGCCATCGCCGAGGCCATCGCCCGGCTCCAGGGCACCGCAGTGCCCGCCTCGATCCTGGAGACCGACGTATTGCCCGCGCGCGTGCGCGGCTACCGGCCGGCCGATCTCGATGCCCTCTGCGCGAGCGGCGAGGTGGTCTGGGTCGGCGCGGGCTCGCTCGGGGCCGACGACGGGCGCGTGACCCTCGCGTATCGCGCTGGGCTCGGCCTGCTCGATCCGGTCACCGAGGACCGGCCCGAGGGCGAGCCGCACGACGTGATCCGCGACCACCTCGCGTCACGCGGCGCATCGTTCTGGCCCGACCTCGTGGCGGCCGCCGGCACCGCGAGCGAACGCGTGCTGCTCGCCGCGCTCTGGGACCTGGTCTGGGCCGGCGAGGTCACGAACGACACCCTGGCGCCGCTCCGCTCCTTCGTGAGGGGCGCATCCGCGAAGGTTCGCGCCCCGCGTCCGGGCCAGCGACCGCGGCCCGGGGGCCTCCGCCGCGTGGGACCGCCCGCCGGTGCCGGACGATGGTCGTTGGTCGCGCCCCTCCGCGAGCCCGCCCCCACCCCCACCGAGATCGTCCATGCCCGCGCCCTCCAGCTGCTGGACCGCCACGGAGTGGTCACGCGCGAGTCCGTGCTCGCCGAGAACACCCCCGGTGGGTTCGCCGGGGTGTACCCGGTGCTCAAGGCGATGGAAGAGGCGGGGAAGGTCCGCCGCGGGTATTTCGTGGCGGGACTGGGCGCCGCGCAGTTCGCGATGCCGGGCGCCGTGGACCGGCTGCGGTCCCTGCGTGATGGTTCCCTCTCCGATGACGCGGACGACGACGGGACCGGCGGATCGGCGCAGTCAATCGTGACCCTCGCGGCGGCCGACCCCGCTCAGCCGTACGGCGCCGCGGTGCCGTGGCCCGATGCGGGCGGGCGTCCCGCGCGCGCCGCGGGCGCGTTCGTGGTGCTGCGCGACGGGGCGCCCGTGGCATATCTCGAACGCGGCGCGCGGAGCCTGCTGACGTTCGGTGCACCGGCCGAGCGCTGGGCCGACGCGCTGGTGGCCCTGGTGAAGGACGGACGGCTGCGTCGCATCGAGCTCCATCGGATCGACGGCCTCCCCGCGAGCGAGTTCGCCGAGCTCGACCGGCTCCGCGCCGCGGGATTCGCCGACGGCTACCGTGGGCTCACGGTCCGGGGCTAGCGCCAGACCATGCCCGAGGGCGACACGATCCACCGGGTGGCCGCGAAGATGCGGAAGCAGCTCGGCTCGGGTCCGCTCACGTCGTTCGCCGTGCGTGCGTCGGGCGTCGTCCCCGGGGCCCGGAACCCCGAGGCGGGCGATCCGATCTCGTCGGTCGCGGCGCGCGGCAAGCATCTGTTGGTCCGGTTCGGGAACGGCACCACGCTCCACACCCATCTCGGCATGTTGGGCGCCTGGCGGATCTCCGCGGGAGGGCCCCCGCCGCGGCTGCCGCACGCCCGGACGGGCGTGGCGATGGCCACCGCCGCGGCCGAGGCACTCTGTCGGTCCGCGCCGGTGGTCGAGCTGCTCGACGACGCGTCGGTCAAGCGCCATCAGGTGCTTCGCGCGCTCGGGCCGGACCTGTGCGTCGCCGGCGTCGACCTCGACGACGCCGTCCGTCGCGCTCGGGCGGGCGACGCCGAGCGCGCGATCGGCGAGGTGCTGCTCGACCAGCGGGTGGCGGCGGGCATCGGCAACGTCTACCGCTCGGAGGTTCTTTGGGCGTGCCACGTGGACCCCTGGGCGACGCTGGGAGCGATGCCCGACGACGACGTATACGACCTGTACGCGACGGCCGCCCGGCTCCTGCAGGCGAACCTCACGATACGTGGCCCCCGGCGGACCGTGCCTGAGGGACTTGCCGTCTACGAACGAACCGGGCGTGCCTGCCTGCGGTGCCGCACCCCGATCCGCGCCGCCGCAATCGGAGCGCAGGCGCGCACCGCATGGTGGTGCCCGGCCTGCCAGACTCCTCGATGATGGAGACCGCCGCCGGCCTGCGTTGGGCCATCGCCACCCCGCACGCGCTCGCGACCCGGGCGGGGGCCGAGGCGTTCGACCGCGGCGGGAACGCGATCGACGCCGCCCTGGCCGCGGCGACGACCCTGGCCGTGGTCTATCCGCACATGTGCGGTGCGGGCGGCGATCTCTTCGCGCTCGTGCAGCGCCTCGACGGGGCCTTGACCGCGGTCAACTCGAGCGGCCGCGCTCCGGCGGCCGCCGATCCCGACCTCGTCCGCCAGATCACCGGCTCGAACGTGATGCCGCCCCGCGGTCCGCACACCGTCACCGTCCCCGGTGCAGCCGCCGGCTGGCGTGCCCTCCACGGTCAGGGTGCCGCCTTGGAATGGGCGTCGGCGTTCGAGCGGGCGATCGACTCTGCACGCGACGGCGCGCCCGTCGCGCCCAGCCTCGCGTCGACGCTCGCCGCCGCCCCCGAGCTGGGTGAAGACCCCGGGATGGCCGAGGTCTTCTTTCCGGGCGGCTCGGCGCTCTCGGAAGCGACGCCGTTCGCCCAGCCCGCGCTCGCCGGGACGCTCGCCACGATCGCGGCCGAGGGTCCCGACGCGCTCTACCGAGGGGACGTCGGGCGGCGATACGCGGCGGGCCTCGCGGCGGCCGGCGTGCCGATCGCGCCGTCGGACCTGACGGCCCACCGCGCCGACCTCGTGCCTCCCTTGCGCGGGCGCTACCGCGATCTCGACGTCTCGGTCGTGCCGCCGAACTCGCAGGGCTTCGTCCTGCTGCAGATCCTGGCGTTGATCGAACGCCTGGGGATCGACCCCGATCCGCTCGGCCCCGACGCGGCGGTCCTGGCGCGGATCATGCGCACGACCGCCGAGGACCGCGACCGCCACCTCGCCGATCCCGATCGCATGGTCGTGCATCCCTCCACCCTGCTGGACGACGGGCATCTCGCGGGCCTGGCCGACGAGGTCCGCGAACCGGGCGCGCCCCACACTTCCGCGGCTCCGTCGGGCGACACGATCGCGCTCGTGGCCGCCGACGCGGAGGGCTTCGCCGTCTCGTTGATCCAGAGTCTGTTCGACGGGTTCGGCTCCGGCATCCTCGAGCCGTCGACGGGGATCGTCGCGCACGACCGGGGCGGCTGCTTCACCCTGGAGCCGGGCCATCCGAACGAGCTACGGGGTGGGGCGCGACCCGCCCACACTCTGATGCCCGCGCTCGTCCACCGTGACGGCCGGCTGGTGGCCGCCGCGGGCACGATGGGCGGTTACGCGCAGCCGCAGATCAACGCGATGACCTTGATCCGTTCGTTCGACCTCGGGATGGCGCCCGGCGCCGCGGTCGCGGAACCTCGCTGGCTCGTCAACGGTATGGATCCATCGACCGATCGCATGGTCGTGACCGCCGAGGACGACGTGTCGCCGTACACGACCGACGTGCTCTCGCGCGCCGGGTTCACCGTCGACACCGTCCCCGCACCCAGCGGGTCGGTGGGGCACGCCCACCTGATCCGCGTGTCCGATGACGGCCTGGCGGCCGGGAGCGATCCTCGATCCGATGGTGCCGCGCTGGCCGGCTGAGCGCCGGCGAGCCGATACTGGGAGCGGCCCGGATCGAGGTCACCCGACCGGGACGGCCTCCTCGTCGGAAGCAAGCCATGCGTAGGCTTCTTCTTCCTGGGCGAAGTGCAGCCGCAAGATCGCGTGCAGGCCGTAGAGCACGCGCCGCAGGTCCATCAGGTCGTCGGGATCGGGCCCTTCGGGCGCCAGCTCGGTCAACAGCGTCTGGAACACCCGCGCGAGGTGGTCGATCTCGATGTGGGCCCGCGCCATGCTCGCCATCGGATCCTCGCCACCCATCAGCTTCGCGACGATCGGATAGACCGCTTCCTCTTCCTCGCTCTCGTGCTGGGGTAGCCGCTCCACGATGAACCACCGCACGGCCTCGAGCTGGGTCCGGGTCTCCTCCGGCGTCATCGTGCCCAGCCGGTCTGCGGCGCTCCGGATCCGCTGCAGCTCGGGGCCGAACTCCCGGTGCTCGGCGCGGAACCGCTCGGCGACGTCGGTGGCCGGACGCCGCTTCGCGCCCCGGCGCCCGCCACCCAGCGCTCGGAGCGCGTTCAGGATCGAGGCCACGTCGATGAACTCCTGCACGATCGCCCCGCCGATCGGGCCGATGACCCCGAATGCCCCGAAGAACATGAACATGAAGGCGAGGCCCATGCCCATCACGACGCTCTGCACCGCGATCGTGCGAGAGCGCTTCGCGATCGTGATCGCGTCGACCAGCCGGTCGAGGCGGTCCACCACGAGCACGACGTCGGCGGCCTCAGACGAAGCCGTAGCGCCGCGGGCCCCCATCGCCACGCCCACATCGGCGGCCGCTAAGGCGGGCGCGTCATTCAATCCGTCGCCGACCATGATGATGACGCCGCCCTCGCCGCGCTCGATCTCGACGGCCTCGACCTTCTCGCCCGGCGCCCGCTCCGAGAGGATCCGGTCGACCCCCAGCGCCGCCCCCACAGATTCGGCCACATCGGGATGGTCGCCCGTCACCATCACGACACGGCGGATCCCCACTCGCCGGAGCGATCGGATCACGCGAGGGGTATCGGGACGGATGGGGTCGTCGATCACGAGCGCGCCCGCGACCTCGCCGTCGACCGCCACGAACACGCACGAAGAACCGTCCAGCATCGTGCGGCGGCGCACGTCGCGGGCACGCGCCGGGAGCGGTCCCCCGCCTGTCGCGAAGGACGCTTTGCCGAGCGCCACGCGGTGCTCGCCCACGTTCCCCTCGATCCCGGCGCCGTGCTTCTCCGTCACGCCTTCGGGGAACGTGAGATCGAGGGTCCGCTCGCGGGCCGCCCGCACGATCGCGCCCGCCAGGACGTGTGGCGATACCTGGTCCAGGGACGCCGCGAGGTGGAGCAGTCGCTCGGGAGGTACCGCGCCGAACGTCTCGACGTCGGCGACCTGAGGGATCCCCGAGGTGAGCGTGCCGGTCTTGTCGAACAGCAGGACAGTGCCGCGCGCGAGCGTCTCGAGCGCGCCGCCACCCTTCACGATGATGCCGCGCTTGGCCGAGCGCGAGATGCCGGCGACGATCGCGATCGGCACCGCGAGGATCAGGGGGCACGGCGTGGCCACCATCACCACCGACAGGAACCTGATCGGATCGCCAGTGATCGCCCATGCGCCGCCCGCGATGGCGAGGGTTACGGGGATGAACACCGTGGCGTAGCGATCGGCGAGCCGCACGGCCGGCGCCTTCTCTTCCTGCGCCGCCTTCACGAGGCGCACGATGCCCGCGTAGGTGCTCTCCTCTGCGCTCGCGGTCGCGCGCAGGTCGAACGCGGCGCCTGCGTTCAGGGCGCCGGACCGCACGAGGTCGCCCTGCGGACGCTCGACCGGGCGTGACTCGCCCGTGAGCGCCGACTCGTCGAGCACACCGTCGCTCGCCATGATGCCGTCGACGGGGACCACCTCGCCCGTCTTGACGAACAGCCGGTCGACCGGGATCACATCCTCGATCGGGCGGGTGGTCAGTTCTCCGTCTTCGTACCTCGTCACCTTCCGTGGGGCGCGCGCGAGCAGCGAGGACAGCTCCTTGTGGGCCTGACGGTCCGCGTAGGACTCGAGCGCCTCTCCGCTCGCGAGCATCAGGGCGATCACCGCGCCGGCCAGGTATTCGCCGAGCAGCAGTGCCGCCACCATCGCGATCAAAGCGATCAGGTCCACCCCGGGCTCCCGCCGGATCAGCCCGCCGATCACGTCCTTGGCCATCGAGATCGCACCGATCGCGGTCGTGACTGCCCAGGCCACGTTGGCGGCGTCGGGCTCGCCCGCCGCATACAGCGCCGCCCCGGCCACGATCCCGATCACCGCGCTGGCCAGCCACAGGTGCGTCAGGTCCCGGGTCGTCCGCGAGGGCTCGGTCACGGCTCCCGCCTGAGCACGGCGGCGAGATGGCGGGTCATGGGGGTCGTTTCCGTCGCCATGTCGATCTCGTAGGCGAGCGTCGGGCCGTCCACCCGATAGCGGCGGCGGAGTCCCGTCACGGCCATCCCAGAGGAGGTGTGTCCGACGCCGCCGTCGACCGTCGAGAGCTCGAGGGCCGTTCCCTCGAGCGTGCCCTCACAGATCTCCGTGAGCCCGAGCGGATGGGCAAGCGTCAGCTCCAAGCCGCCCCGCGCGCCAGGGCGGAGGAACCCTCGCTCGAGGTGCACGGGCGAGCCGTCGTCGAGCAGCCAGCTTCGTTGGGTGTACACGAGGTAGGCGTCACCGACGTGGTCGAACGAGATCTCCTCGCCGTAACCGAACGCGTCGATCGTCGGGTACTCGCCCATCCCTTCGCCGTGCCACGTTCCCACGAGGAAGGCGAGCGACTCGATGTCGGGATGCAGGTTCGACGGTGCCGCTGCCATGCAGCGACGCTACCACCCGGCCACTCAGACCTCGGGATCGTGGTCCATCCGCCGTGCGACGAGCCGCTGCAGGTCCAGCAAGGGGTCGCCGGTACTCTCCTCGACGGCGAGCGTCCTCGGTAACGGGCCGAGCAGCTCGCCCGCGTCTTCGAGCCCGCGCAGCACGTCGGTGAGCTCGGTCTCGAGCCGGGCGAGGCGCGCCGCGATCTCGGCGACCCGGTCATCTCCGCCCCGATGCATCGGGATCACCGAGGCGCCCTCGGTCTCCTCGAACACCGTCAGATCGTCGTGCGAGACCGAGACCGTGTCGCCCACGCGGTCGAATCGGATCGTGGGGATCGCATCGGGCGGGGTCGGGGCGTCGGCGCGATGCGGGAGGATCTGCACGCGCGGGACCGCGACGGTGGAGGGTTCCTCGCCCCGCAGCCGGGCCTGCATGCCCGTCAGATCGTCCATCACCGCATCGAACTCACGTTCGTTCACCGATACCTCCCCCGATGGGTCCCCTCCCGTGGGGATCCGATGCCCGGACGGTACGACTCGGTGCCCGCCCCGTATATCGGTCTTCCGGTACCTTTTCGGCGTGCCCACACTCGCCAGGATCAACGTCACGCCCGTCAAGGGCGCGGCCCTCGTGCATCCGGAGCGGACCGAGCTGGCCTCGATCGGGATCCCGGGGAACCGCCGGTACTGGCTCGTGGACGACCGAGGGAAGCTCTTCAGCGGATCGAGCCACGGCCCGCTGGTGGCGGTACGCGCCGAGACCGACGGTGAGCGGCTCCGGGTTCGGTTCCCGGACCGCGAGCAGATCGAGGGCGACGGGACCGCGGTGGGCGAGTCGATCGTCACGAACTTCTACGGGCGGAGCGTTCAGGGTCATGTGGTCGAGGGACCGTTCGGGGATGCGTGGAGCGCCTTCGCCGGGGCTCCGGTCCGCCTCGTGCGGGGAGATCGCGATGGCGACGGCCCGGACGAGATGCCCCTGACGATCGTGTCGTACGCCTCGGTCGAGGCGCTCGCGTCCGGGGGCGGTCACGCGGGAACCCTCGACCCCCTGCGTTTCAGGATCAACCTGGAGATCGAAGGTTGCGCGCCGTACGAGGAAGATTCGTGGGATGGCCGGCGCGTCCGGATCGGGGAAGCGGTGGTGCGGATCCAGGGCCAGATCCCGCGGTGCGTCGTGACCACCCAAGACCCCGCCAGCGGTCGCAAGGACTGGGACACGCTGAAGCAGATCGCGGCACAGCGAGATCAGATCCCCGGCGGCGGCCTCCCGTTCGGGATGTACGCCGTCGTCGAGACCCAGGGGGCGGTCGAGGTCGGGGTGAACGTCGAGCCCCTGTCCTGATCCTCAAGGCGTCCCCCGATCGCTCGATGACCTGGGTATCGTGAGGTCCATCGACAGCTCTATGGACATCTTCGAACCCGGTGTCGACACGGACGCCTACAGGATCTTCTTCCTGGAGTCGCCGCGGCCGATGTACGTCTTCGACCTCAAGTCGTACGCGATCTTGGACGCGAACGACGCGGCCGTCGAGCTCTACGGCTACACGCGAGACGAACTACACGGCATGACGACCCTGGATCTCCGCGCTCCGGCCGAGATCCCCAGACTGATGGAGTACCTGCGGCAGGGAACCCTCGAGCCCGAGGTGTGGCGCCACCGCCGCAAGGATGGATCCTCCATCGAGCTCGAAGCGGCATGGTCGCGCTTCCCCTACCGGGGCAGAGAGGCCAGGCTCGTGGTCTTCACCGACGTCTCGCGGCGGGAGCAGGCCTTCCGAGAGCTGGAGGCGAGCGAAGACCGATTCCGTACAGCGATCGACACGGTGCTCGGAGGCTTCATGACACTCACCGCCGTGCGCGACGACGACGGGGAGATCGTCGACTTCGCGTTCGACTTCGTGAACGAGGACGTCACGCGGTTCCTGCGACGTCCGGCGTCGGAGGTCGTCGGACTGACGCTCGAGATGGTGCCCGAGTCCCGCATCCGGCCGTTCCGCGACCGGCTGATCCGGGTCGTCGAGGAAGCGAAGCCGTTCCATGAGTCCGCCGCCGAGACGACGCAGCGGGGTCCCGACGGCGAGATCGTTACGCGCGTGTTCGACATCAGCGCCGCCAAGCTTCGCGACGGGGTCGCCGTGAACTTCCGCGACGTCACCGAAGCGGCGGCCGCGGGGGAGGCCCTGCGAGAGAGCGAGGAGCTTTTCCGAACCGTCGTCGAAGCGTCCCCGCTGGGCATCGTCCTCGTCGCTCCCGATCTTCGCGTGCTCGAAGCGAACCCGGCCTTCTGCCGGCTGCTCGGCTACGACGCAGCCACGCTGCAGGCCATGACGTTCCCCGACTTCACCCATCCCGCTGACGTCGACATCGACGTCGGGCTGGCGACGCAGCTCTTCGCCGGCGAGATCACGCACTATTCGCTCGAGAAGAGGTTTTTGACAGCCTCGGGCGAACTCGTGTGGATCAAGCTCACGGCCGCAGCGATGTTCGACGAGCACCATCGGGGCCTGGCGGCGATCGGTATCGTGGAAGACATCAACGATGCCAAGGTCGGCGAGGAACGGCTCCGCCAGGAAGTGGAGCTCGCCGGGCGAAGGCTCGCGCTCCTCACCCCGCGCGAACGTGAGGTCCTGGACGCGGCGCTGGAGGGGCTCACGGCACGGCAGATCGCCGATCGGTTCACCGTGAGCGCCCGAACCACCGAATCGCACCTCGCCTCGGTGTATCGCAAGCTCGGCGTGGGGAGCCGCGATGCGGCGCTTCGCCAGTACTCGCAGATGCTTGACGCCATCGGGGGCTCCCCTACCGCGATACCGGTACGACCACCTGCTCCGTAAGTTACGGACGTAAATCCCGTAGCGCAGACGGTCAAGTCGAGACCGGGTCAATCCGAAACCTCCACAAGTCGTAGCAGCAGAACTTGACGAGGACGCGGCCCCCGAAAGCCCGCGTCCAAGGAGGCAATCGGATGAAGGGCAAGATCACCAAGCGGCTCACCGCCGGTTCGATCGTTCTCGGCATCGCGCTCGCGTCGAGCGTGGCGTTCGCCGCGTGGACCGCGACCGGCTCAGGCTCGGGCTACACGAAGGCCACCACCGCCTCGGCGCTGACCACGATCGACGTCTCGGCGACCACGACCGCCCAGCTCTACCCCGGCGGTACGAGCGACGTGAAGCTCCGCATCTCCAACCCCAACCCCTACCCGGTCACGGTGACCAGCGTGGTGGGCGCGGGCGTGATCACGTCCGACAAGGGCGCCGGATGCGATGCTTCGACCGGCGTGACCTACACGGACCAGACCGGTCAGTCGATCGCGGTTGCTGCAGGCAGCACGACCAACGTGACCTTCACGGGCGCGGCCGCGATGACGAACGCGTCGGCCAACAGCTGCCAGGGTGCCGTGTTCACGATCCCGGTGACCCTCTCGGGCGCCAGCGCCTAGCACACGATCGGTACGCACGAGAGGGCGGAGGTTCGCCTCCGCCCTCTCGGTGCGTCAGTAGGTGGGACTTTTGGAGACGCTGATCGGCACCGTGAAGCTCACCATCGTCTTGGTGGTGCTTGCGTCGCTCGCCCAGGCCGCCGAGTCCGTCAAGGTGACGCCCTGGCGCGGGAGCGCGCGCCTCGGCGCCCACGCTCACCGGCGGATCAAGCTCGTCGTGCGGATGATGCGCCGGAGCACCGACGTCTACCAGGGCGAACGCTTCCGACTGCGGTTCGGCGGGGCGGCGGTCCGGCCGTGAAGCGCCGGGTCCACCTCGCCGTGGCCCTCGCCGTGACGGTCCTCGTGGCCGGCCCCGGGGTCGCGATCGCCGCATGGGTGGGCGCCGGCTCGGGCTCGGCATGGACGAAAGCCGCTTCGGCGCCGGCAGGCTCGGCGCCCACCGCTTCCGTGAGCGGTAGCAACGTGACCCTGTCGTGGACGGCGGCGCGGTTCCCCGACAGCACCGCGGTCAATGGCTACACCGTGCAGCGCTTCGACGGCGGCCACGTTGCACAGGCCGTCGGGGCCTCGTGCAGCGGCACGGTCAACGCGCTGACGTGCACCGAGGCCGCCGTCCCCCAGGGAACTTGGACCTACGCCGTGACGCCCAAGCAGGCGTTGTGGACCGGCCCCGAGAGCGCCGA
Organism: Actinomycetota bacterium; assembly: GCA_039933515.1. GTDB lineage: Bacteria > Actinomycetota > UBA4738 > UBA4738 > HRBIN12 > JAOUEA01. The sequence goes on along the minus strand of JBDTNY010000139.1, from coordinate 14,358 downwards.
CAGCGCCTCGATCACGGTGGGGCCCTCGCTGACCCTCGCGCCGACCGCGCTGACGACCCTGCCCACCACGCTGACCGGGAACGTGGCCAACTTCATCACGGGCGAGACCATCATATTCCGGCTCGACGATCCGTCGACCGGCACCGTGCTCTCGGGCTCGGTGACGTGGAGCCCGATCCCCGCGAGCGGCGGATCGGCCGTGTCCGTGACGGTGCCCACGCTGACGACCGCCGGCGCGCACACGATCTACGCGGTGGGCAGCCTGGGGTCGCAGGCCTGGGTGGCGATCACGATCGCCCCGAACGACACCGTCGGGCCGGTCGTGAGCGCGGCACTCGTGCAGAAGACCACACTGGGGAGCGCCGGCTACGTGAAGCAGGCCGGGACCTTCTACGTCTACGCCCAGGTGACCGACGTGGGAAGCCCCGCGGTCGGTGTGTCCACCGTGAGGGCGAACGTGACCAACCTGCGGACCGGCACTACGGCGGCGGCACTGGTGGCCGGCACGTACACGGTCGACGGCGTGGTCTACGACTACCGGAGCGCCTCGATCACCGCGTCGTCGCCGCTCACGGAGGGGTCGAAGACGTTCACGATCACGGCCACTGACCTGAACGCGAACGCGACGACGCAGGGTGGGTTCAGCGCGACGGTGGACAACACCGTGCCAACCGCATCCGACTTCCAGGCGACGAACACGTCGGGCGGCACGGTGGGCAAGGCTGAGGCCGGTGATACCACGACGTACACCTTCAGCGAGCCGATGGACCCGAACAGGATCCTGGCTTCGTGGACGGGCAACTCGACGACGGTGACCGTGAGGATCGTGAACTCTAGCGGCGGCGACCTGCTCACGGTGCGGAACGCGGCCAACACGGCGCAGCTGCCGATGGGCTCGGTGAACCTGGGTCGCACGGATTACGTGACCGCCACCATCAACTTCACGACCTCGTCCATGACCATGAGCGGATCCACGATCGCGGTTACGCTGGGGACGCCGAGCGCGGCCGTGGGCACCGCTCTGGGGATCGGTACGAGCGTGTGGACGCCTTCGACGACCGCGTGGGACCGGGCATCGAACGCGATGACCGCCACCCCATGCAACGAGACCGGCGGCGCTGACGCAGAGTTCTAGGCCCCTTCGACATACTCCTCGTCCGTGACGGAAGCGCCCCACTCGGGCGCGCCGCCCCCGTTGACCGCGATGTGCACCATCGGAGCGTCGGGCTGCGCGGTGACCTCCGCGCGCTGGGCCAGCCGAAGAACTCGATGATCGCCTCGTATTCGTCGGAGTTGGGCGGCTTCGCGCCGGCCTCGATGGCGACGTACTCCCGGCGGTGATCCCGAGCTCCCACGCTGTCTCGCCCGGTGACATGCCCAAACGGTCGCGGTCACGTCGGCGCATCGTCGGGAGCATGGCCTGATCGCCACGCCTAGGATGATCTGTATGGCCGAGAAGAAGCGCAAGAAGCCCGAGCTGCGGAGGCACTACAGGATGGAGATTCCTGAGATGTCGAACGGCGAGCGGGCGGACCTCTACAGGAAGCGCAAGAAAAAGTCGCCCACCTGGCTTGGCAGCACGAAGCGGAAGCTGCGGTAACCGAGCGATTTCAGACCGCCTCTGAACTGCGGTGATGTGGTGGGGCGGGCAGGACTCGAACCTGCGACCGAGGGATTATGAGTCCCCTGCTCTAACCGACTGAGCTACCGCCCCTGGGTACTTCTACCTGCGGCTATCATCGGTCCGATAACCGCGCGATCGCCGCATGTCACAACCATGTAAGAACCTACTTCAGCGCCGCAGCGATGGCGCGAGCGAGCAGCGCCTGACGGCACTACATGGAGTGGCCGCAGACCTCCAAGCGTCAGCGCGAGCACCGGACTCCGATGATCGAGGCGCTCGCTCACGGCGACCACGTCGAGGCCAGGGTCCGTGCCAGGTGGCGAGCGTCCTGCGCGACGGAGTATCGGGGAACGAGCCGAAACGTGCGACGGCTCCACTAACGGCTCCACCGAGCACGGAGTGCCGCGGGGAGTCTTGCTGGCGAGCGGCCGGGAAGGGAGGTGGTGATGTTGGGCGTAGCAGCGTTCCGGACGTCCCTCGTCGAGGACCGGGCCTAGGTTCCCGGTCCTCGCTGGGCCGTGCCATCACTCTGAGTGATCGTGGTGCGCGTGCCTGCGGCGCATGGGGCCGTGGGCACGGTGGTGGTCGTGTCCGTGCCGGCGCGGGCCGTGGCGGTGGTCGCCGCGCCCATGCCTGTGCTCGGACTCGGACGCCCGTTCGGGGTGCTCGGCCCATTCGAGAGCCCGGTTCAGGCGCATCAGCGCCGGGGGCGGGATCATATTGACCAGGCGATCGATCGTGGCGTCGTCGGCGTCGCGGAGGCGGCGTGCGAGCTCCTCACGGAGCTCCTCACCGCGGCGCTCGCGCCATGCGCGAGCCCGCTCGGCCGAGCTGTCGTACTGCTTCGGTCGTGGCATCAGGTTCATCACCTCCTCTCGTCGTCCTGAGCGTTCGCTATATCGTGAACGCTTCGATGAGGGCCCTAACGTTCACCAGACGCCGAACGATTCCCGGATCGTGGAAGAAGGTGGAAGAACTTCGAGAGGTCGGCCCTCCGCTATTCCGCCACAGAGGTTCCGGGCGTCCCCGATGCGAGCACCCGCCCCAGGACTCCGGGGGACCATAGTCGCGCCGGGTGCCGCAGACCCTGGATCACGGCCGCGAAGAACAGGGTCGATCCTCCGAACAGCACCCACCGGAACAAGCGATGCAACACCGGTTGCCTCGATACGAACACAGCCGCAGCCACCGCCACGGATACAGTGGCCAACCCATCCCTCGAGCCTCGCAGCCGGTTGTGCCTGGCTGTCCGGTCGTTCGGCCCGGGCTCTCCGGACCCCGAGCGGCCGGGATCGGACCGCTCATCCGAGGATCCGCGCGTCCCGGTACCCCGCCGCCAGGGCTCCGCCGTGCTCGAACCGGAACGGGTCGAACGCGGCGAGCCCGGGGTCCACGTCGGCGCCCGTGAGCAGATCGGCGATGTGGCCGGCGAGCGCCGGCGCGAGCTTGAACCCGTGGCCGCTCGTCCCGGCATCGACGAACACCCCCGCCGCGATCTCGCCGATCACGGGCTGCCAGTCGGGGCTCACGTCGTACAGGCTCGCCCATCCGCGCGTCGATCGGGCACCGGCAAGGCCGGGCACGCGGAACGCCGCCATCGACGACAGGCGCGCCACCTCGTCGGGGTCAACCTGCTCCGCGTAGCGATCGGGGTCAACCTCGGGCTCGGGATGCACCGGGCCCATCAGGAACTGCTCCTCCCCTTCCGGACGGAAATAGTAGCCCTGGATCAGGTCGCTGTGTGCCGGCACGGGGTCGGCCGAGCCCCACCGGAACGTGCCCACGATGTGCCGCTCGACCGTCAGAGGGAGATCGACACCGGCCTGGAGCGCGAGCGGCTTGGTCCAGGGGCCTGCCGCGATCAGGATCCGGCCGCAGTCCGTCGTCGACCCGTCGGCCGTCACGAGGACGCCCCCGCCCGACGCCGCCGGCTCCAGCGAGACCACGAGACTCCCCGGCCGGATCTGGGTGCCCGCGGCGGCCGCCGCGCGCGCGAGCCCCTCGGTCACCGCGTGCGGGTCGGCGTAGCCCGCCCCGTGCTCGAACGCCGCCACGCCCACACCCTCGAGCTCGAACCCCGGCAGCCGTGCCGCGATCTCCTCCGGCTCCCAAAGGTCGGTCGTGATCCCGAGCTCGTTCAGCCGGTCGATCGCGACCCGCACCGCCTCGAGATCCTCGGGCGGGTGGAGGTAGCGGAACCCCGTCCGGCGGAACCCGGCGTCAATCCCGGTGAGCTCATCGAAACGCTCGAACATCGCGATGCTGTCGCGCGCCGCCCGCGCGAGGAACCCGTTCGTGTAGTACGCCCGGCACACCGCGCTCGAACGTCCCGTGGGGCCCGAGGCCGGCGTGCCGCGCTCGAACAGCACCACCGAGTGCCCGCGCCCGGCGAGGTGATAGGCGGCGGCTACGCCGTGGATCCCGCCGCCTACGATCCCCACGTCGAACGTCGCCATCTCTGACCTCCCGCCTCGTGGGGCACGATACCGAACCCACACCTCGGCTACCCTGACGCCACCGACGCCGCACGGCCAGGAGGCCCGCATGCTGACCGACGATCAGAAGGCCCTGTTCGATGGGAAGAACTTCGGGCATCTCGCCACCGTCATGCCCGACGGTTCGCCACAGGTCAGCCCGGTCTGGGTCGAGATGGACGGCGACGACATCATCGTGAACAGCGCCGAGGGCCGCGTGAAGACGAACAACCTCCACCGCGATCCCCGCGTGGCGATCTCGATCACCTCCGTGGACGACGGCTACACGATGGTCGCCGTGCGCGGTCTGGTGGTCGAGATGACCCACGAGGGCGCAGAGGAGGGGATCGACCGGCTGTCTCGCAAGTACCTCGGGCACGATTACGAGGGTCGCAAGCCCGGCATGGTGCGGGTCGTCGTTAGGATCCGCCCCGAGGTCGTCGCCACGATGTGACGGGCCGGCGCGCCCCCGGTTTGGGACGATGGCGGTGTCACCACTTCGGAGGTTCACGCGATGACCGAGTTCCGCACCGAGACCGACAGCATCGGCGCCGTCAAGGTCGACGCCACCCGCTACTGGGGCGCACAGACCGAACGCTCCCTCCATCACTTCGCGATCGGAGATCACGCGGCCGACCGGATGCCGATGGAGGTGATCCGCGCCCAGGCGATCTTGAAGAAGGCTGCCGCCATCGCGAACCGCGAATCGGGACACCTCGACGCCGAGATCGCGGCGCTGATCGTCGACGCCGCCGACGAGGTGATCGACGGCAGGCTCGATGATCACTTCCCGCTCTATGTGTGGCAGACCGGGTCGGGCACCCAGACGAACATGAACGTGAACGAGGTCGTCTCGAACCGGGCGATCGAGATGGCGGGCGGCGAGCTCGGTTCGAAGTCGCCCGTGCATCCGAACGACCACGTGAACATGTCCCAGTCTTCGAACGACACGTTCCCCACCGCGATGCACATCGCCGCGGCGATGGCGATCGTCCAGCGGCTGATGCCGAGCGTCACCCAACTCCGCGACGCCCTCGCCTCCCGCGCCAGCGAGTTCACCGACATCGTGAAGATCGGCCGCACCCACCTACAGGACGCCGTCCCGCTCACACTCGGCCAGGAGTTCGGTGGGTACGCTGCCCAGCTCGACGCAGACGTCGCCCGACTGCACGCGACCCTCCCGGGGCTCTACGAGCTCGCGATCGGTGGCACGGCCGTGGGCACCGGTCTGAACGCGCCCCCCGGGTTCGCCGATGCATGCGCCGCGAAGATCGCCGAGCTCACCGGACTGCCGTTCGTAAGCGCGCCGAACAAGTTCGCGGCCCTCGCGGCCCACGACGCGATCGTCTTCGCGAGCGGTGCCGAAGCCACCCTCGCGGCGAGCTTGATGAAGATCGCGAACGACGTCCGCTGGCTCGGCTCGGGCCCGCGCAGCGGGCTCGGTGAGCTGATCCTGCCCGAGAACGAGCCCGGCTCCTCGATCATGCCCGGCAAGGTGAATCCCACCCAGTCCGAGGCGATGACGATGGTGGCCGTCCAGGTGATGGGGAACGACACCGCGATCAAGATCGCCGGATCCCAGGGCAACTTCGAGTTGAACGTCTTCAAGCCCGTGATGATCCGCAACCTGATGCACTCCACCTCGATCCTCGCCGACGTCTGCCGCACCTTCCGGGAGTTCTGCGTCGATGGGCTCCAGCCCGACCGCGCGCGCATCGAACAGCTCGTGCAGAGCTCGCTGATGCTGGTCACGGCACTGTCGCCGAGGATCGGATACGACAACGCCGCCGCGATCGCGAAGAAGGCGCACCACGAGGGCACCACCCTGAAGGAGGCGGCGCTCGCGCTCGGCCAGCTCACCGAGGCCGAGTACGACGAAGCCGTCCGTCCCGAGAAGATGGTCTGAACGGCGATCAGCCCTCGAATCAACACGGCAGGATTCCCAAAGCCGCCATCGGTCGCTTGCGCGTACCCTTAGGAGAGAGAAGGGATCGCATGACCCTGTCCGAACACGACGTCCCGAGCCCTCACCTGCAGCGCCGTATCCGAGAGGTGCAGGCCTTCCTCGCGGAGAACCTCGATCGCGACGTGGACCTGCGGGCGATCGCACAGGAGGCCTCGCTCAGCCCGTACTACTTCACTCGGCAGTTCACGGCGTTCGTGGGCGTCCCCCCCTACCGGTACCTGATCCGCCTGAGGATCGATCGCGCGACCGAGCTGCTGCGGGATACCGAGCTCACGATCACCCAGATCTGTCACCGGGTCGGCTTCAACAGCCTCTCTCACTTCACGACGACGTTCCGCCAGCACACGGGCGACAGCCCGTCGGCCTACCGCCGTCGTCTCGACTGGGAGCAGGGCGTCAACCGCTTCGGGTTGCAGACCGACCCGCTCGTGCATCAGCCGAACAAGCGGATGCAGATCTAGGAACGGGCGTCGCCCGGGTCGTCGCCCATCGCCACCGGACGCGCTTCGTGGACCCAGTCCGACCACGATCCTTCGTACAGCCGGCCCACCCGCACGCCGGCGAGCCGCATCGCGAACAGCTCGTGGCAGGCGGTGACGCCTGACCCGCAATGCGCGATCGCACCGCCGTCGCGATCAGCGTCCAACGCTCGGAACCGCGCGCGCAATGCGTCGGGCGTCAGGAACCGTCCGGTCTCGTCGTCGAGGTTCCCGACCCACGGGGCGCTGACCGCGCCGGGGATGTGTCCCGCGACCGGATCGAACGGCTCGATGTCGCCCCGGTAGCGCTCGGGCATCCGAGCGTCGAGCACCGTGGCGTCGCCTGCCGCGAGCGCCCGCGCGACCTCGCGTGCGTCGGCCAGGGCCCCCTCGGGCCACGGCCTCGGCGTGAAGGTCGCCCGCATGCGTGGGGCCGAGGGGCCAGACGCCAGCGGCTCGGTCCATGCCGCGAGTCCCCCGTCGAGCAGCGCCACCCGCCCGCCCAGCACCTCGAGCATCCACCAGAGCCGCGCGGCAACCGAGCCGCACGCGTCGTCGTAGGCCACCACGGCCGTATCGTCACCGATACCGATCGCTCCCATCGTGGCGGCGAACGCCCCGGGCGTGGGCAACGGGTGACGCCCGGGACCATCGAACGCCCGTGCCGCCAGATCGTCGTCGAGGTTCAGGAACACCGCACCGGGGATGTGCCCCGCCTCGAAGAGATCAATCGACGCCTCGGATCCCCCGTGGGGGACCCAACGGACATCGGCCACAACGAGATCGGCGTCGTCTCGATGCGTCACGAGCCACGCGGCGTCGACGAGTGGGCCCGGCAGCTCGGTCATCCGTCCGCCAGCGCAAGGATCACCGGCGCGTGATCGCTCGGCTTGCCTTCCCCGCTCGTCGGCTTTCGCTCCTCACGGTCGACCTCCACCGAGACCAGCCGCGCGGCGACCGGCGCCGAACCGAGCAGGAGGTCGATCCGAAGTCCCCACCCGCGATGGAACGCGCCCATCCGATAGTCCCACCAGCTGAACGGCCCTGTGACGTCGCCGGCCGCCGCGCGCCCGAGGTCGGTGAGCCCGAGTGCCTCGAGCGCGGCGATCCTGGCTCGTTCGGGCTCGCTCGCGAGGTTCTTGCCACGCCACAGATCGGGGTCGTGCACGTCGCGGTCGTCGGGCGCGACGTTGAAGTCGCCGGCGAGCACGAGCGCCTCCCCCGGCACGAAGGCCTCCATCGCCCAGACACGCATCGCGTCGAACCAGGCGAGTTTCGTGGCGTACGCCGGGTTCTCGACCGACTTGCCGTTCACGGCATACACGCTCGCCACAGCCAGGCCGCCGGTCCGCGCGGCGAGCAGCCGGGCCTCGCCGGCCACGGGATCGTCGGGCATCCCGCGCGCGACCTCCTCGAGCGCGTGGCGCGACAGCACCGCGACCCCGTTGTAGGCGCGTTGGCCGAAGCTGAGCGCGGTGTACCCAGCCGCCGCCACTTCCTCGAACGGGAAGTCGTCGTCGGTAACCTTGGTCTCTTGCAGACACACCACATCGGGCGCGTGCCGACCGAGCAGCGCCAGCAGCCTGGGCAGACGCTGCCGGATCGAGTTGACGTTCCACGTGATGACTCTCACGGGCGCGAGGATAGCCGCCGAGAACGGCGAGGGTGGATTGAGGTTCCCGGACCCCGGTGGCCCAGGTTGAGCTATCGGTCAGCCCGGAGTCATCCAATGCACCCACAAGGAGACGAGAAGCGAAGAGATCCTCGCCGAGCACGAGCTCGATCCGCTCGCCGCCGCGACCCAAGCCGGCGGCCTCAGTCCTCAGCTCCTGAGCCGGGACCCCGACGGGTCGAACAGCGGCTCCGCCGTCAGCGTGGCGTCGAGCCGTTCGTCGAACGACCCGATCGCGACGCGAGCACCATAGGCCAGCCCCGCCGGTATCCACGCGTACGCGATGCTCACGCCGACCGACGGCCCGAAGTCGGCGCTCGTGATGTAGCCGATCGCGTCATCGCCGTCGAACACCGGCTCCCCGCCCGTCATCACCCGTGTGGGGTCCTCGAGCACGAGGCACGCGAGTCGACGCGGGATCGACGCGCGCGCGGCGAGCGCGTCTCGACCCAGGAAATCCCCTTGGCTCCGCCGCACGGTGAAGGCGATCCCCGCTTCGACAGGTGTGTGCTCGGGCGTCATGTCGCTCCCCCAGGCTCGGTAGCCCTTCTCGAGCCTGAGCGAGGACAGCGCCCCCCGTCCCGCCGCGATCAGGCCGTGCGTCGCCCCTGCCACCCACACCGCATCCCACAGCTCGAGGCCACGGCCGGTCTCCGCCACGAACTCCCACCCGAGCTCCCCCGCATAGGAGATCCGAGACGCGATCACGGGGATGCCGGCGACGTCGGCCTCTCGCACCGACAGGTAGGGACCGTCGAGGTCGGCGAGCTTCGACGCGATCGTTCGGGCGGCCGGACCCCAGAGCGCGAGGCAACACGCGGTCTCGGTCACGTCGGTCAGGCTCACGCCGCCGCCGGACGGCAGGTGCCGCCGGAGCCAGGCCACGTCGCGCGGCCCGTTCCCACCGATCAGGAACCGGTCCTCGGCGAGCCGAGCGACCGTGACGTCGGACCGGATCTTGCCATTGACATCGAGCATCACGGTGTAGCCGATCGAGCCGACCAAGGGATCGGGCTCGCCCGCGAGCAGCCAGCCCAGGTAGGCGGCCGCACCGGGTCCCGTCACCTCGATCCGCGTGAGCGACGTCATGTCGAAGAGCCCCGCACGCGAGCGCACCGCGAGATGCTCCGCGGCCGAGATCGGCGACCAGTACCGGGCGGACCACTCGTCGCGCGAGGGCAGGTCCAGTCCCTGCAGCAGGCCCGCGTTCGCCTCGTACCAGCGGGGACGCTCCCACGCCGCGCCATCGAAGAAGGCTGCGCCTAGCTCACGCTGCCTGGGCGCGAAGGGGCTGAACCGCAGGTCTCGCGCGCTCGTGTGGCCCTCGGCGGGGTGATGCACGGCGTACACGTCGCGGTAGGAGTCGTCGCAGCGGGCTTCGAACACGGCCGGGTCAAGCTCGGGGCGTTCGAACCGGCTGAGGTCAGCCGGCGAGGCGTCGATCGACGGAGCGCCGTCGACCAAGATCTCGGCGACCACCCTCCCGACGCCGGCCGAGTGCGTCACCCAGACCGACTCGGCGACCCAGAATCCCCGCAGCTCGGGATGTTCTCCGATCAAGGGGTAGCCGTCGGGCGTGAACGCGAACACCCCGTTGAACGAGCGCTCGAGCGTGGCGGCCCTGAGCGGCGGCATCAACTCGCGCGCCAGCTCCCACGGATCCGCGAAGTCCTCCGGAGTGAACCTGTAGACGATCCCCTCCTCACGACGCTCGTGCGTTTCCAGCTCGACCGCCGGCACCGGAAGCCGCCGATGGTTGAACGAGCCGATCCCCACGCGATCGCCGTGATCGCGGAAGTACAGGCCCGCGTCGTGGTGCCGCACGATCGGCAACGAGGCTTCCCGATCGGCGTTCGCGACGAGCGACGCTACAGGCGACGTGATCGCGTATTGATGTTCGAGTGCGAGCATCGGGAGCGTGAGACCGACCATCGACGCCACGATGGGTCCCCAGACACCGGCGCAGCAGACGACGACATCGGCGGGAACCGAGCCGCCGGTGGTGGTCACGCCGGTGACGCGACCGTCGCGATGCTCGATCGCCGTGACCGCGGCCTCGCCGGTGAAGGTGGCGCCGCGTGCGATCGCGCTGCGCGCCTGTGCCTCGACGGCTCGGAGCGCGACGGCGAGACCCTCCCCTTCGGTCGCATACCCGCCCACCAGACCGCTCGCGTCGACGATCGGCCACAGGCGGGCACACTCGTCCGCGTCGATCATCCTGCCGCGCCAGCCCCACGATCGCGCCGCGTTGTGGCGGCGCCACAGCTCGCGGAGCCTCGCGTGGTTCCGCGCCACCTCGAGCGTGCCGACCGGGTGGGCGGTCGGCCCACCGTCGAGATCGAGCGAGGCGAATTTCTCGAGGGTGTAGTCGGCGAGCGCCTGCATCATCCTCGAGGGGCTGGTCCTGCTGATCAGTCCGGGCGCGTGCGTCGACGACCCCCCCGTGGCGAACAGGGGTCCTTTGTCCAGCACCGTGACACGGGTCTCGCCTCGAGCGGTCAGCTCGTCGGCGACCGCGGCGCCGACGACCCCGGCTCCGATCACCACGATGCGCCTGTCCGACACCGACCGCCCTCCCCGTCCCCGAGGAGGTCAGCCTATCCGGCAGGTGGCTATGGGATCTCGATCACCTGCGCCGAGCCCGGGACCAATCCCCAGATCGCCGCGTACAGCTGCCCGCCACGCTCCGAGGTCGCGGCCGTCGGCATCGGCAGATCCGCGGCCACCTTCATGCAGTAGCCGCCGATCTCACAAGCGTTCACGGTGCCGCCCTTGCTCCCGCCGACCTCGACCGCGAACCAGCTCGCCTCGTCGATCTCGGTAACGAGGAGCGTGCCGTCCCAGGTGAAGGAAAGGTCGACGATCGAGGTGAACCCGTCGAACGCCACCGTGCACCGAGGGTCGGAGCCGCAATGGGCGTGGCGCGTGCCGGGCTCGATCCGCCACACCTTCGACATCCGGGTCGGCGCCGGGAACCCCCTGAGCTCACCCACGTACCAGGCGCCGTCGGGCCCAACGGCGACGCTCGTGGCGACCGCCTGGCCGGGGATCATGTCCGGCAGGTCACAGATGAACGCGAGGTCCGGCGACGCGTCGGGGCACCCCGCAAGCTGCTTGGCGTTGTCGGTCGGCGCCAGCTCGTCAGGCAAAGTCGCGACCCAGTTCACCCGTCCGTGCGCGTTCACGTGCAGCACGCTGTTGCCGCCCGCATCGGCCACGAGCGCCTTGTGCGCGCCGAGCGCGGCGACCGCGAACGGGTTGGAATCGATCTCGCCCCCGTCGGGATTCTTCGCGGCCTCGTAGGCGCCGAGACTCGCGATGCGGTGCTTCCTGCCGCCCACCACCCGATAGAGGCTGGCGTCGCGCGCCCTAGGGCCACCCCCCGTGAGCGCGAGCAGCTTGCCGTGCCCGAGCGCGGCCACGTCGTCGACGCCCTTCAGCTTGACTACCAGCGACCCGGCGTCGGCATCGAGCTTGACCACCCCTTGACCGGCGTCGGCCGCGAACAGGTTCCCGTTGGGAGCCGCCGCGAGCCCGAACAGGGGCGTCACGAAGTCGTACGACGGAACCGCGGCACCTGCCGGGCCCGAGAGCATCAGCGGCAGCACTGTTGCAAGCGAGAGCGCGGCAACGAAGAACTGACGGCGGCGGATCATCGGTCTCCCTCCCTACGGTGAACGAAGTCTGTTGATATCCCAGGCAACGCTCCCACGTCAAGGGCGACCGCCGCTCCCCTGGCCGAACCCCGACACGCAGAAAGGGCCCGGATCTCCGGGCCCTTTCTCGACTCCTGGTGAATGAGTTGTTACTTCGCCATCTTCTTGCGGGAGACCTTCTTGCGGGAGACCTTCTTGTGGCTGAGCTTCTTCATGGTCACGCGCGCGGCTGCCTTGGACTCGTCCTTGGCCTTGGCGGCGCCTGTGGGCTCCTGCGGTGAGATCTTCTTCTCGGCCATCTCGTACCCTCCTGTGATCCGGGAGCCCTCTGCGATCAGGCTCGGTTTCGATGACCCCATGCTTGCACGGCCGCCGGCCGATGTCGGTGTCCATGGTCACGGAACCCTGGTGCTTCCCATCACGCGCCCTTCGGTGACGTAGGTCACGCACCCGTGTGACGTGCGACACAAGGGTCCGAGAGCGGGGACGGCGCCGTGCACTACCCTGTCGGGCCATGACGCCCCATCCGCTCGACCCCCTCGATCCCGATGAACTCCAGTCCGCCGTCAGCACGCTGCGCGCGGGTGGGGTATTCGAAGACAGCACCCGGCTGATCTCGCTCGAGCTGGTCGAGCCCTCGAAGGAGGACCTCCGCAGGTTCGACGGTGGCGAGGCGATCCCCCGGCGCGCGTTCGCGGTGCTGCTCGACCCGGCGTCGAGCGTGACCCGCGAGATCGTCCTCTCGATCGCCTCGGGCGAGATCGAGACCCGGCGACAGGTGGAACGCGTCCACCCGGCGATCCACCCCGATGAAGCGGTCGACGCCGAGTCGGTGATAAAGACCCACCCCGACTTCCTCGCCGCGCTGGCGTCGCGCGGGATCGACGACGTGGAGTCCGTGATGGTCGACATCTGGTCGGCGGGGAACTTCGGCACGGCTGACACAGAGGGGCGCGTCGCCAAGGGACTCTCCTGGTACCGGCACGGGCCCCACGACAACGGCTACGCGCGTCCCGTCGAGGGCCTGGTCGCGCTCGTGGACCTGAACACGATGGCGGTGATCCGTGTCGACGACCACGGCATCCTGCCGCTCGCCGAGCGCGACGGGAACTACGGCGTCGACGATGTGGGCCCGCTCCGCGAGGACCTCCGCCCCTTCGAGGTGGTCCAGCCGGACGGCCCCAGCTTCGAGGTCGACGGGTTCGGCGTCCGCTGGCAGAAATGGCGGCTGCGGGTCGGGTTCACGCCGCGCGAGGGTCTGGTGCTGCATACGATCGCCTACGAGGACGGCGGCCGCGTGCGCCCGGTCGTGCACCGCGCGTCCTTCAGCGAGATGGTGATCCCATACGGCGACCCCAGCCCCACGGTGTTCTTCAAGAACGCCTTCGACATCGGCGAGCACGGCCTGGGACCGCTCACGGACTCGCTCGAGCTCGGGTGCGACTGCCTGGGCGAGATCCGTTACCTCGACGTGTCGCTCGCGGACTCGCGCGGCAAGGTCACGACCCTGAAGAACGCGATCTGCATGCACGAGGAGGACGACGGGCTCCTGTGGAAGCACCTGGATTGGCGTACCGCCCGGGGAGAGGTGCGCCGCTCACGTCGCATGGTGATCTCCTCGATAGCGACCGTCGGCAACTACGAGTACGGCTTCTACTGGTACCTGTACCAGGACGGGACGATCCAGTCGGAGGTCAAGCTCACCGGGATCCTGCACACGCGAGGGCTCGCCGAGGGCGAGAACCCGGTGCACGGGACCGTGATCGCTCCGCTCGTGTCGGCCCCGGTCCACCAGCACTTCTTCAACGTGCGTCTCGATATGACCGTCGACGGCGTGCGGAACTCGGTCTACGAAGTGCAGAGCGTCGCCGATGAACCCGGGCCCGCGAACCCCTACGGCAACGCGTTCCACGCCAAGGAGCGGCTCCTACGCACCGAGCTGGAGGCCCGCCGGAGCATCGACCCGCTACGCGCGCGATCGTGGCGTATCGCGAACCCGGTCGTACACAACGGCCTGGGCCAGCCCGTGGCATACGACCTGATTCCCGGCGACAACGTGCAGGTGTTCGCTGCGCCCGACTCGAGCTTCCGCCGGCGCGCGGGCTTCGTCGACCACCACCTGTGGGTGACCCCGTTCGCGCCCGACGAGCGGTACGCCGCCGGCGAGTACCCGAACGGCCATGCCGGTGGCGAGGGCCTGCCCGCGTGGACGGCTGCGGACCGCTCGATCGAGGCGACCGACGTGGTCCTCTGGTACACGTTCGGAGCCCACCACGTGCCCCGCCCCGAGGACTGGCCGGTCATGCCGGTGGTGAAGATCGGCTTCTCGCTCCGGCCCCGGGGGTTCTTCGACCGCAGCCCCGCCTTGGACGTACCGCCGCCGCCCGGCGACCACTGCGCGACCTGACCGCTGCGGGGTTCCCCCGTCCCGACACACAGAACGGGACCCGGTTGCCCGGGTCCCGTTCGGAACGATCTGGCGTGGCG
>JBDTNY010000138.1:0-9650 GCA_039933515.1 Actinomycetota bacterium | reverse complement strand
CGGTGCAGAGCGGTGAGGTCCCAGACCTCCTCGGCGATGATACTGACCCCCTTCACCCCGGTGCGCCTGAGCTCTCCCCACACGGCCAGCGCGTACCCGTGGAAGACGGTCTTCGCGACCTTGGGCTGCACCGACTCGAACACGGTGACCTCGAGGGGCCCCGTGGCGTCGTCGAGCGTGAGGAAGATGATGCGCTGGCCGCTGCGGATCGCCGGGGTCTGCGAGGCCACCTTCACCCCGGCCACCATCACCTTGGTACCGCCGCGCAGCGCCCCGAGGTCCTTCGTGCGCGTGACCCCCAGATCGGCCAGGAGCGGCTCGAAGAAGCTCACGATATGCCGGCTCGCGTCCATCCCCAGCACCTCGAGCTCGGCCCGCACGACCTCGGCGTCGGAGTAGTCCTTGAACGCGTAGGCCGGCGCGTGCGCGTCCGTCAGCGTCAGCTGGTCGCCCTCCCGGGAGGCTTCCGCGGTCATCGCCGTGTACAGGTTCTGGCGGCGCTCGGGCGCGAGCGAGTCGAACGCCCCCGCGTGCGCGAGCGCCTCGGTCACGGGCCTCGCCACCGTCGTGCGTCGCATGAAGTCCCCCACGTCGGTGAACGGCCGCTCGGCCCGAGCCCGCAGGATCGACCGGATCTCGGCGTCGGAGATGCCGTGCACATCTTTGAGGGCGAGCCTGACTCCGAAGCGTTGGGGTGGGGGCCGTTGCTCGGTCGGGGTCCCCCCCGAGCTGCTCGTCTCCGCTCGCTTCGCTCGCTGCGCTCGTCGACGCTCGGGGGGGACCCTCCCTCTTACGGGTCCCACCTCTTCCACGATGTAGTCGGGGTCGCTTTCGTTGACGTCCAAGGGGAGGATCTCTATGTCGTGGTGCCTTGCGTCTTCGAGGATCAGGCGCCGTGGGTACATGCCGGGATCGTGCGTCAGGAGGCCGGCGACCAGGTGCGCGGGGTAGTGCGCTTTCAGGTAGGCGCTCTGGTACGTGGGGACGGCGAAGGCGGCGGCGTGGGCCTTGCAGAAGCCGAAGCTGGCGAACTCGGCGACGGCGTTCCAGGTCTTCAGTGCGACGGCCGGGTCGACGCCGCGCCCTTCGGCCTTCTCGAGGAAGTCGGACCTCAGGGAGGGGAGCATCGCCTCGTCGCCGAGGTTGCGTCGCACGTGGTCAGCGTAGGTGAGGGTGTAGCCGGCGAGGGCGGCGAGGGTTCGCATGACCTGTTCGTGGTAGACGATCACACCGTGGGTCTCGCGGAGGGCGGGCTCGAGGTCGGGGTGCGCGTAGACGGGGCGTTCCATGCGGTCGCGGCGGCGAAGGTAGGGGCGGATCATGTCGGACTTCACAGGACCGGGGCGGAACAAGGAGATGTCGACGATCAGGTCCTCCCAGCGGCGGGGCTGGAGCTTCTGGAGGAGCTCGCGCTGGCCGGGCGATTCGATCTGGAAGCAGCCGAGGGTGTCGGAGCGCCGGATCAGCTCGAACGTGGGCTCGTCGTCGAGCGGGATTCGATCCAGGTCGACCTTCTCCCCCGTCGTGCGGGCGATCTCGTTCAGGGCGTGGCGCATCGACGAGAGCATCCGCACGCCGAGGATGTCGAGCTTCAGGTAGCCCAGCAGCTCCACGTCGTCCTTGTCGGCCTGGATCATGCGGTGGCCGCCCGCGCTGCGTTCCAAGGGGACGCGCTCCACCAGGTCGTGGCCGGCCAACACGATCCCGCAGGGGTGCAGCGCGATGTGCCGGGGGAACCCGTCGAGCCGTTCGGCCACCGTGAAGAGCCGCTCCATCTGGTCGAACTTCAGGTTGATGCCCTGGAGCTCGGGGAGCTTCGCGAGCGCCTCGCGCAGGTGCCTCGCCGAGATGTGCGGGAAAGACTTCGCGATCATCCCGACCTCGACGTCGGGGAGCGCCAGGGCTTTGCCCACTTCCCGGATCGCCGACCTGGCCCGGTAGGTGTCGATCATCGCCACGCAGCCGGCGCGCTCCTGTCCGTGGCGGGACAAGATCATGTCGTAGACGTCCTCACGGCGGGCCGACTCCACGTCGATGTCGATGTCGGGCAGCTCGTCGCGCATCGGGTTCAGGAACCGCTCGAAGGCAAGGTCGTGCCGCAAGGCGTCGACGTCACTGATCCGCAAGAGGTAGGTGACGAGCGAGCCGGCGGCCGAGCCACGGCAGGCCGCCCGGATCCCCATCGCCCGGATGTCGGCCGCGATGTCGGCCACCGTCAGGAAGTACGCCGCGTACCCCATCCGCCGGATCATCGAGAGCTCGAGATGAAGCCGATCGCGGAGCCGATCGGTCTCCTTCAGGTCTCGGTCGAAGACCCCGCGCCAGCACCGCTCGGCCAGGAGCGCGTCTGCCGAGCGGCCGGCCGGCACCGGGAAGTCGGGGAACCGCACCTGCTTGAGCCCCAGGTCGAACGTGGCCATGGCGGCGATGTCGAGGGTGGCGTCGCACAGGTCGGGCCGCTCGATGAACAGGCGCCGCATCTCGACGGCCGGCTTCAGCCAGCCCTCGGCGTTCGTGCGGGAGACGTTCGTGGCGGCCACGGGGACGATCCGGCGCATGCACTCGAGGGCGTCGGCGACGAACGCGTCCTCGGGCACGAGGTAGCGCACGGGGTTCGTGGCCACCGCGCGCACGTCTGCGCGTTCGGCGAGGCGGAGCATCGCGCGGATCTCGTCGTGGCTGTCGCGCTCCACCCGGTGCTCGATCCCGACGTAGCAGCGGTCGTGCCCGAACGCCTCCCGCAAGGGCGCGAGGAGCGATGCCGCGGTATCGGCGCGCCCGGCCATGGCGAGCCGTCCCGGGTGGGACCCCGGGCCGGCGATCGCGACGAGCCCCTGGGCGTGCGCGCAGATCTGACGGAGGTCGAGCCATGGATCCCCGCGCTCGCCCAGCATGTGGGCGTCGGTGACGAGACGGCACAGGTTCGCATAACCCATATCGTCGGTAGCGATGAGGGCGATGTGCGCGTCTTGCGGAGGTGGTTGCGAGGCCCGCACCGTGAGGGAAGCGCCCAGGATGGGCTGCACACCCTCGTTCGCACACGCCCGCACGAACCGGGCAGCTCCGTAGAGCCCGTCGCGATCGGTGATGGCCACCGCCGGCATGCCGTGCTCAGCGGCGCGGCGCGCGAGCTGCTCCGGCGTGAACGCGCCCTCCTTCAACGAGAAGCACGAGCGGACATCGAGGTGAACGAAGAGGGCGTCGCGCATCGGCTCGCCTCCCGCTAGTCCCAGAGCCGTTCCATGTGCCACAGGTCGCGCTGGCGATCGAAGTACAGGTCCCAGACCGCGCCGCCGCGGGCCTCGACCCGCCAGTACTCGCGGTCGCGGCCGTCGTCCCACCACCGGCCCTCGATCCGCCATTTCCCGATCACGTCGGCGACCTCGTAACGCCGCCCCCGCCATTCGAACGCCGACGGGATCCCGGTGTCGCGCTCCACCCGGATCTGTTCGTCGAACCGCTTCGTCATGACGATGACCTTGCTCCTCGCTGGCGCCTGACCTGGCCCGAACCGTGACGATCGTCACTGCTTGGACTCGAACATATGTTCGGATAGAGGGTCGAATGTACGCCTGCCCTCAGACACCCGTCAAGGTGAGGACGAGGACCGCGGGCCACCGTAGGAGCGGTCGGCGCGCCGTATCATGCCTGCGTCAGAGACGAAGGGGCAGGTGCATGAGCACGGTGAACGAGACACGGACCGACGCCGAGGACCAGATCGAGCTCGTCGAGCGGTTCAGCGCGCACAACTACCACCCCTTGCCCGTCGTCGTCGCCGAGGCCGAAGGCGCCTGGGTTACCGACGTCGAGGGCCGGCGCTACATCGACATGCTCGCCGCCTATTCGGCGCTCAACTTCGGGCATCGGCACCCCGACCTCGTCCGCGTCGCGCACGAGCAGCTCGACCGCGTGACCCTCACCTCGCGCGCGTTCCACAACGACCGGCTCGGCCCCTTCTGCGAAGGGCTCGCCGCGCTCTGCGGCATGGAGATGGTCCTGCCGATGAACACCGGCGCGGAGGCCGTCGAGACCGCGGTCAAGACCGCGCGCCGCTGGGGGTACGACGTCAAGGGCGTGCCCGAGGACCAGGCCAAGATCGTCGTCTGCAGCGGCAACTTCCACGGGCGCACGATCACGATCGTGAGTTTCTCGTCCGACCCCTCGGCCTGGACCGGCTTCGGCCCGCTCACCCCCGGGTTCGTCACCGTCCCGTACGGCGACGCCGAGGCGCTCGAGCAGGCGCTCGCCGACCCCACGGTGGTCGGGTTCCTCGTGGAGCCGATCCAGGGCGAAGCCGGCGTCGTCGTGCCGCCCGACGGGTATCTGCGCCGCGCGCGCGAGCTTTGTACCGAGCGCAACGTCCTCTTGATCGCCGACGAGATCCAGTCGGGCCTCGGACGCACCGGCCGGACCTTCGCCTGCGAGCACGAGGGCGTCGTCCCCGACATCTACGTCCTGGGCAAGGCTCTGGGCGGCGGCATCGTCCCGATCAGCGCGGTCGTCTCCAGCCGCGACGTGCTGGGCGTATTCCGCCCCGGCGAGCACGGCTCGACCTTCGGCGGGAACCCGCTCGCGTGCGCGGTCGGGCTCGAGGTGCTCCGGCTCCTTGGCACCGGCGAGTTTCAGACCCGCGCCGACTCGATGGGCACCGCGCTGATCGAGCGCCTGCGAGCCGAGGCGCCGGCATCGGTGACCGAGGTGCGCGGCAAGGGCCTCTGGGTCGGGATCGAGCTCACGCCCGGCGGTGCACCGGCCCGCGCCGTGTGCGAGAGCCTGATGGGCATGGGCGTGCTCGCCAAGGACACCCACGAGACCACCGTGCGACTCGCGCCGCCCCTCGTCGTGTCGCAAGAAGACCTCGACTGGGCGACGGAGCGGATCATCACCGCCCTGGGCGAACGGTAGCGATGGACCGGCGGTTCCGTCGGGGTGAGCGGGTGGCACTCCGAGAGGTATGGGACGGTCGCGTGTTCTACGCGCGACCGGTCACCGTCGTGGAGGACACACCGAGTCGTTCGATGTTCTACGTGCCGCCCGTCGTGCGGTCGCTTGAGCCTCAGGACGACGAGGGGACGCCGCTGCGGATCCCCGACCGCGAATGGCATCTGGAGGGGCGCGAGGTCCGCCACCACCCCTTCTTGTCCTTCGCCTTCCCGGACACGTCATACGCTGTGCTCGCGAGCTGGGATCCCGAGAACGGCGTGTTCCGCGGCTGGTACATCAACCTGCAGTCGCCGCTGCGGCGGACCGAGGTCGGCTTCGACACACGAGAGCACGTGCTCGACGTCGTGATCCCGCCCGATCGCTCGTCTTGGTCCTGGAAGGACGAGGACGAGCTCGCCGAGGCCGTCGATCGAGGACTGTTCACCCTCGAAGAGGCCGAGGGGTTCCGTGCCGCCGGCGAGCGCGCCGTCGAGCACATCCTGTTGCGCGAACCGCCCTTCGACGAGGACTGGGAGCACTGGCGCCCGGACCCCGCATGGGGGACCCCTCGGCTCCCCGAGGAGACCGCGCAGGTCGCGGTGTGGTCCGAGATCTGACCTTCCTCTCGCCGTCGACCCCCTCGGCGGCGCGCCCTTCGCCGGATTGACATCCCCGCCACGCTGCCGCAGGCTCCGCGCGAACGTCGACCGACAGGAGGATCTGCCATGGGAGAGAAGGGCAACGACGCGCAGGACGTGTTGGCGGCGCTCCAGTCCCAATCGCCGGAGCTCGCCAGCAAGGCGCTCGAGATCTACACCAAGTACCAGGAGGCGCAGATCGCCAGGGCGGGAGTGGACGCGCTCGACACGCCCGAGGCCTGAACCGGTGTTCGGATGACCCGGCATCCCCCCACGTCCGCGGCGCTCGCCAATGACGCGTTCGCGCGCCTGCTGGCCCCCCACGACGATCCGCTCCCGCTGCTCGGCATCGAGCAGGAGTTCTCGATCTGCGACGCGGCCGGCGAGCCGGTCGACTTCCGTGAGCTGATCCACCACCTCGAGATCCCCGGCCGACGGGTCGACCCCGGCGACCCGAACGCCTATCGCTTGCCCTGGGGCGGGGCGCTCACCGCTGACGGCCCCGAGGCCGAGATCGCCACGCCGCCCATCGAGCTGCGCCCCGGCGCACCGAGCCGGGCCGCTCGCGAAACGGCCGCCACCATGGCGATCCTCACGGGCGCGCTCCCGTTGGGCGTGACGCTCCACGGCTACTCGACCCATCTCAGCGTGAGCGCGCCCCAAGCCCACGTCGCACGCATGGCATCGCTCTACGCCTCCACCTTCGCGATCGCGCTGATGCTCCTAAGCGACGAGCTCGACACCCCGGGCCTCTTGATCCGGCCCAGGCCCGGGCGGCTCGAGCTCTGCCTCGAGCACGTCGAGGGCGATCGGCTCGCTGCGCTGCTCCTGTTCGCGGCGGGCTCGGTGGCCGCGGTGGCGCGCGCCGTCCGCGATCGGACCCTCGCGGGGCTGCCGATCCCGGTCGCCCTCTCGGTCGCTCCCGCCACCGCGCGGTTCGGCTGGTACGTCGACCGCCGGGCGGTGGGCGTCGACCTCCATGCGCGGGCTCGCGCCACCGAGCTCCTCCTCGACCCCGTCGGCCGAGCGACCGCGCAAGACCACCTCGTCGCCGCCTGGGAGAGCGTGCGACGCGAGCTCGAGGCCCGGGGTCTCGACGACCCCGCGGCGCGGGCGACGCTCGAGGCGCTCGTACGCGGCGACCTTCCGCTGCCCATCGAGACCGATGACCCGCACGACGGCCGTGATCGGGACCAGGTCGGGCCTCTCGCGGTCACCGCGTACGGCGATCTCCTGCGCCCTCGCGTGCGTCCCACGTTCGTGATCGAGGCCGCCTGGGCGACGTGGGACCATTCGATCTTCCGGTTCGTCGCGGAGCGACGGACGGCTTACGCCTGCATCCCGCGCGGTTCGCTCTCCCGGTTCCTGCAGCTCGCGGACGAGGGTGGCCTCGACACGGTCGTCCTCCGCTACCTCGACGCGACTGAGGGCGCCCGGCCCTTGCTCGAGGCCGGGCAGACCGGTGAGCCGGGACTGTACGACGTGGTCGGGGCCGGCAGGGCGCTCCTGCCCGACGAGCCCGGGCTGGGGTTCACCGGTGGAGGGCCTCGTCGCGGCAAACGGCGCCACCAGGACCGACGGCAGCAGCATGACGGCGGCCCGCGCGAAGCCGCCCGTCACGCACCCCCGCCGCCAGCGGCCGCTTCCGGCTGGTCCTCGAAGGCGAAGTTCGGGGTGGCCGCGGTCGCGGCGTTCGTGATCGGCGGCGCGGCGATCGCGTTCGCCCTCGGTGGCGACGACGAGACGGCGGTCACGGTGGCGACGCCGACGTCGGCGGTTTCGTCGAGCGCCGAGCCTTCAGCCTCGCCCACGGCCACCGGCCCACCGCCGGCCGGGCAGGCCCACGTGGACGGCACCTATGCCTACGTCGGAGGGAACTCCGGTGTGATCCCCCCAAGCATCGCCTTCGCCTCCTCGTGTGCCGAAGGTCCGTGCGGCGCGAGGGTGACGGGGCGCACCGGGGGCTCCAAGGCGCCGGTGGCATTCAGCGCAACGTTCGTCGGCGGCGCGTACACGGGCGACGGTACGGCTGACCCCGGCTGTCCCCCTCCACCGCAGTACGACCCCAACGCGAAGTGGCCCGTGTCGTTCGACTACCGCCTCAGGGTGTTCGACGCCAAGATCGTGAACGAGGTGTGGACGGCGACCCTCCTGAGCGGAACCGTCCACGTGCAGGCGCCGAAGGTCACGACCTTCCAGGGCGGAACGAATCACGTGTGCAACAAGGCGAACTTCACGGCCGACGTCACCTACCGCTTGAAGCCGTAAGCCAACGGGTTGTCGCGCGCGGCCCTCCACGGGAAAGTAGGTAGCCATGAACGCACCCGACCTCACGATGCTGCGCGATCGATTCCCCGCCCTCACCAGGACCGGCGACGACGGACGCCCCTTCTTGATCGTCGATGCGCCCGGCGGCTCCCAGGTCCCCGATACCGTGATCGAGGCAGTGTCGGCCCGCTACCGAAGCGGCGCCTCGAACATGGACGGCGCATTCGCGACGAGCCGTGAGCTCGCCGAGGTCGTCGCCGCTGCCCGCCGGGCGGGCGCCGATCTCGTGGGCACCGATCCCGAGCGCATCGTCTTCGGCCCGAACTCGACCTCGCTGCTGTTCCACGTGGCGCGGTCCCTCACACGTGTCCTCGGACCCGGCGACGAGGTTGTCGTCACCCGGCTCGACCACGATGCGAACGTGAGGCCGTGGGTCCTCGCGGCGCGCGACGCCGGCGCCACGTTGCGCTGGGTCGACATCGACCCGGCGGACGCCACCCTCGACGATGGCTCGTTCGAGGCCGCCCTGACCGACCGCACCCGCCTCGTGGCGTTCACGCTCGCCTCCAACGGCGTGGGCACGATCACGCCGGCCGCGCGGCTCGTGCGGCGCGCGAAGGAGACGGGTGCGTTGGTCGCCGTCGACGGCGTCCACCTCGCGCAGCACCGCGCGATCGACTTCGACGAACTCGGCGCCGACCTGCTCGCGGTCTCGCCGTACAAGGTCTTCGGTCCTCACCTCGGGATGCTCGCCGCGCGCCCCGGGATCCTGGATGATCTCGATCCCTACCGAGTGCGGCCCGCCGAGGACTATCCCTCTCCCGAGCGCTGGGAGACCGGCACCCAGAACCACGAAGGACTCCAGGGATTCGTCGCCGCGGTGGATTACCTCGCCGGGGCGGGCACGACCTACGGCTCGCCCGCTGACGCCTCCCGCCGGGAGGCGGTCCGCGCGGCGTTCGGCGCCTTCGCCGACCACGAGCGTGAGCTCACCCGCCGGTTCCTCGAAGGGCTCGGCCGCATCCCCGGCGCACGCCTGTGGGGCATCAGCGATCTCGGTCGCCTCGACGAGCGCACCCCCACCTTCGCGATCCGCCTGGGCGACCACCACCCGCTGAAGACCGCCGAGGCGCTCGGGGACCGCGGGATCTTCGTGTGGGACGGGCATTACTACGCGATGGAGCTCTTCGAGCAACTCGGCCTGCTCGAGACCGGCGGCGCCGTTCGGATCGGGTTCTGCCACTACCACACGGCCGACGAGGTCGATCGCGTGCTCCAGGCCCTCGACGACCTCGCCTAGCTACAATCCACCCGTTCCCACCCGACCCCGGAACGGAGACCTGATGCGAATCCTGATCCTCGGCGGAGACGGCTACCTTGGGTGGCCCACCGCGATGCAGTTCTCGAGCCGTGGCCACGAGGTCCACCTCATCGACAACTATCTGCGCCGCGAGGCGCACCGCGAGGCCGGCTCGGACTCTCTCACACCGATCGCCGCGGGTCTGCCCGAGCGCGTCGCGGCCTGGAAAGACGTCACCGGCAACGACATCACCTATACCGAGGGCGACCTCACAGAATGGGACGTGACCGAGTCGCTCTTCCGCGGCTTCCGCCCCGAGGCGGTCGTGCACTACGGCGAGATGCCGAGCGCTCCGTACTCGATGAAGGACCGGGCGCACGCCGTGTTCACCCAGACGAACAACGTCGTGAACACGCTGAACGTGATCTATGCGATCCGAGACATCGTGCCCGACTGCCACCTGGTCAAGCTCGGCACGATGGGCGAGTACGGCACGCCGAACATCGACATCGAAGAGGGCT
>JBDTNY010000137.1:0-6317 GCA_039933515.1 Actinomycetota bacterium | reverse complement strand
CCATCGGTCCCGCAACGAGGAAGGCCAGCTGCGCGGCCGGGCCGAACGAGACGAACGACGCGGCGACGAAGGCGTCGGACTCGCTGCACAATGACATCAGGAACGCGAGCGCCATCATCGCCATCAAGCTGAGCACGGGCAGGCTCGCGACGCGGTCGACGATCGACTGGGGCACGAAGGTCTGCACGGCCGCGGCGATCGCCGCGCCCAGGATCAGGAATCGAGCCATGAAGACGACGTCGCCGGTGAGGTGCCCGAAGAAGCGCGCCCAGCGCGGCTCGTCCTCGCGCACCTCGTGCGCCTCGGTGTCGACATCGCGGGCTCGCAGGAACTCGCCCGCCCGCACGCGGCCGACCACCCAACCGACGGCCATGGCAACGATGAACCCGAGCGTGAATCGGCCGATCACCATCACCCAGAGGTCACTCCGTCCGCGGTACGCCACGAAGGTCGACGCCACGACCACGGGGTTCACGATCGGCGCGGCCAGCATGAAGGTCACGGCCGCCGACGGCGCAAGGCCCTTCGCGGCGAGCCGGCGGGCGACCGGCACGGAGCCGCATTCGCACACCGGGAACGCGACGCCGGCCGCCGCAGCCGCCGGCATCTGCAGCGCTGGGTGCAGCCGCCCGATCTTGTCGAACGCCGAAGTGGGCACGAACACCTCGATCGCGGCCGAGACCGCGGCGCCGAGCATGATGAACGGGGTCGACTCCACGATCAGGGATCCGAAGACGACCAGCAGGTTGCGGAGCCATCCGATCCTGACGGGATCCGCAAACCGCGCGATCAGCGCGGCGCACACCAGCATCGAGACGACGGCGATCCCCGATCGTGCCGAGCCTGAGGAGGGGGACGCCCCGGGCGTCGCGGTTCGAGGTTCGACGCCCACGGCCATCAGCAGTACCTCGCGAACGCCACCGAGAACGAGGGATAGGCGTCGAGCACGACCGGCCGGCCATCGGGGCCCGTGACGCGGCGCAGGGCCGACGCCACCTGGTCCGAGCTGATGCGGCGTTCGGTGACCACCGCGGGGTCGAGGAACACGCCGTCGCTCCCGACCGCCGAGGCCACGCCGGCACCCATCGCGGCGTCGAGCCGGCGGGCGATCGTTGCTCCCGGCAGAGCGTGCGTGGCCGTGCGGAGGCTCCCGGTCGCGGTCACCACGATGGTCGCGTCGGGGACCCGGGCGGTGACCGCGTGCACGATCGCGCCGGTGCGGCGATCCATCGTCTCGAGCGAGCCGTCCAGCACGATGCCCACGATGTCGGGGATCGCGTCGGCGCCGTACCCGTCGGCGAGCAGTCGCTCCACCTGGGGGAGCGGGTCGCCCGGCCCGATCCGCAGATCGTCGTGGTCGGCCCCGACGTACCAGCCGTCGCCGACCAGTCCGCGGTCGGCGATGTCGGGCGCGACGAGCCCGATGCGGGAGGCCTGACCGTTCGCGAGGTCGAGATCGTCGGCCAGCGTGGTGATCACGGACGGCGGCGCGGCAGCCGTCCACGCGCGCGTCACCCGGCCGGCGCCGCGAAGGAGCGTCCCGGTGATCCCGTGCTGGTACGGCAGACCGCCGCTGCCGATCGTCGTCAGGACCGCCGCGGGGTCGAGCGGGAGCGAGCCGGGAACGGCGAGGCCCGCGGCCCCATCGGGCGTCGCACCCTCGATCCGCGAGGCGAGCCACGGCCAGGCGTCGGGCCGTGCCTCCAGCTCGGGCATCCCGACGGCGCGCCACACGATCGTCACGACGAGGGGTGACCGGGAGCCCTCACGCACGACGCCGGGGATCGCCGCACCGGCTCGCACCTCTGGGTGGGTCCGTCGGAGGCCGAGAAGTGGCTCGAGCGTCGGCGCGATCCGATCGAGGGCCAGCCCGGACGACAGCTCGCCGCCGCGGATGCCCGGCCCCATGAAGAGTAGGGGCACCTCGGTCGCCCGTCGCACGTTCGCGGTGGACGGCCAGGTCGTCCCGCCCAGCTCCCTAACGTGCGTCGAGTCGTCGGTGACGGCGAGGACGTCGGGCGAGCGCCCGTCCCGGAACCCGGCGGCGATCTGATCGCGCAACCAAGACGGGAGCGGGCAGAACGGAACGGAGGCGCTGACCGGCCCCGCCTTCGCGCAGCTCTCCCCCACGCAGAAGGCGCGCAGGACGAACGCGGGCGCGCCGATGAGGGTGAGGACGACGAGGAGGAGGGTCAGGCGCCGGCCGGTGGACACGTCGTCCACGCTACCGCCAAGTTGTCGGTCCGCCCGGTTGTCGTGTTCCCTATGGCGATCATGATGGCGACCATCACCTCTCGACGCCGTCTCCTGGCGCCGGTGCTCGCGCTCGCGGTGGTGGCCACCGCCCTCGGGAACCGCCCGCCCGCCCACGCGACCGCGTCCGATCAGGACCTGGTCAGGGTCGCCTGCGCGTTGCCCCACGACTACCTGCTGCGCACATGGCGCGGGTGGCGCCCCGACCGCGGCGCGCAGGTGAGCTTCATCCCGAAGGAGCCGAACTTCGTCGGGTCCGGGCTCCCCCACGTGGGTCCCTGGGACTACATCCAGCGTGTCCCGATGCTCTGGTACGGCCCCGGGTTCATCCAGGCGCAGGGCGAGGTCGACCGTCCGGTGACGGTGGCCGGCATCGCGCCCACGGTCGCCGATCTCCTGCGGTTCGACGGCTACACGGCTCCCGACGGGCAGCCGATGGACGAGGCGTTCGTCCCGGGCGTCGACGTGTCGCCCAAGCTTGTCGTCACGATGGTGTGGGACGCGGGCGGCATGAACGTGCTCGAAGCCCACCCGAACTCCTGGCCCTACCTCAAGTCGCTGATCCCCAAGGGCACCTTCTTCACCGACACGACGGTGGGCTCCTCGCCGACCAGCACCGCCCAGATCCACGCGACGATCGGGAGCGGAGCCTTCCCGAACCACCACGGCCTCGTGGGTCACCACCTGGAGGTCGGCGGCAAGCTCACGACCCCTTGGAACAACGGCCCGTCGTTCTTCGTGGAGCCCACGCTCGCCGACCTGTACGACCGAGCGATGGGCAACAAGCCGGTCGTGGGCATCGTGGGCACGGTCGACATCCACTTCGGCATGCTGGGCCACGGCGCCTTCTTCAATGGCGGCGACCAAGATGTGGCGCTTACCCGGTCGGTGACGGGCGGCGATACGCTCACCGACGAGGGCTTCACCTGGAACCTTCCCGAGCGCGACGCCGGTTACTACTACGTGCCGCCCTACGCGAACGACGTCCCTGGCTTCGAGCAGGACGTCACGAAGGTCGATCAGGCCGACGGCAAGCTCGACGGCAAGTGGCGCGACAACGAGATCGAGCCGTTGCTCAAGGGCTTCGACACGCCTGCGCGGACGCCCTATCAGGAGCGTGTGGTCGAGGCCGTGATCAAGAACGAGCGCTTCGGCAAGGACGGCGTCACCGACCTGCTGTATCTGAACTTCAAGGAGATCGACTACATCAGCCACGTCTGGTCGATGAACAGCCCGGAGATGCAGGACGCGGTGGTGGCGCAGGACCTCGCGCTCAGACACCTCGTCGCCTACCTGAACCGCGAGGTCGGCGCGGGGCAGTGGGTGCTGGCGCTGACCGCCGACCACGCGTCGATGCCCGATCCGGCGGTCTCGGGCGGATATCAGATCTCGACCGGCCCGATGCAGGCGATGATCAACGAGAAGTTCGACACCGACGGCGACGACACGCCGATCGTGGACCTGATGCAGCCGACGCAGGCGTTCCTGAACGTCGACGAGCTCACGCAGAACGGCTACACGGTGGCCGACGTCGCGCGGTTCATGATGACGTTCACCCAGGGCCAGACGGCGGGGGGCGGCGTGGTGCCGCTCCCGGGCCAGGACAACGTGACCGTGATGGAGGCAGCCTTCCCCTCGGCCATGATGCAGGACCTGCCCTGCCTTCCGGAGGCGCAGGCCTAGGGACGGCACCCCGGGTTCGGCACGGCTCCGCGGCTCAGGCGGCGGTCGGCGTCACGACGGTGCGGCGGGGCCACACGCCGTAGGCGACCGGGATCGCGAGCACCGTCAGGTTCCTCGTGATCAGGAGGATCTGGTTCCACCCCGGTCCCAGGTGCAGGTCGAGGTACCACGAGGCGACGATCCCACCCGTGAGGAGCGGGGGGAGTGCCGCGATCGCGAGCCACCTTCGCCCCGACGCGGCGGCCAGCGCTCCCCAGGGCAGGAGCCACGCGACGTACTGCGGCGACAGAAGTGGCGAGAGCGCGAGCAGCCATGCGATCGCCGCCAGGGCCGGGGTGCCCCAGGGGTCGAGCCCGCGCTTGGAGGCCGTGACCCAGATCGCCGCGCTGCCCGCGATGAGGCCCGCGATGAGTGCCGCCCGCGCCCAGCCCGGGACCGAGCCGGTGCGGTTCGCCCCCTGTTCGAATCGATGCTCACCGGTTCGCGCCCACACGATCGCGCCCACGGTCGACTCCAGCTCCCAACCCGTCGCCCCCCGAAACGTGGCCACCTGCCCGACCGCCCCGGGGCCACCGAACGCCGTCCACGCGATCGTGCCGGCGACGAGCACGATCAGATAGGGCTTCACGACGTCGAGTCGACGCTCCAGGAAGAACCCCGGCACCAGCACCGACGGCCACACCTTCAGCAGGGTGGCTCCCGCGAGCGACGCGCCCGCGGGGCCGTGGCGCTGCCGCCTCGCCGCCGCCACCGCGACCACCGCAAGAGCCACTGCCACCAGATCGGATCGGCGGTAGATGAACACCAGGAGGGGGGTCCCGAGCCACAGATAGCGGCGTGCCGCCACCGCACCCCACGCCGTTCGAAGCGACACGAACGTGAGCAGGTCACCGGCGAAGGCCACGAGCGCCAGCAGGGCCGCGGCCATGCCCACCGACCACGCGCCGACGAGCTCCGCGAGGGCCAGCTCCAGGACCGGGTACTCGACCGGGAAATCGCGGTATGGCACGCCCGGCAGGTGCGCGATCGCGACGTAGCGGGCGGCTGCCGACGAGGGGAAGTGGGGGACGCCGGCGACGACCGAGACCAGCACGACCACCCTCAGGATCCAGAGCCCGCGCGTCCAGCCGTCGACGGCCTCCCCGCGCGTTCGGCCTGCATCGACGCCCCCGTCGATCGCGCCGGACCCCCGCATGGCTCGAGACAGTACACCGCAAGCCCAGGGCTCTTGATGTGGCTCGCGCAGCCTCCGCTCGCGGCCGAGCCGACCCGCTATCCTTTGCTGTCCGCGCGCGCCGGGCCACGCGACGGCCTCGGCGCCCGAGCGATCCGACGCACCAGATCCGAGGGGGATGCACCGACCATGACCGGCACCGACGCCCAGGTGAAGGCCGCTTCGCCGGCCGAACCCGACGACGCGGGGAAATCGTGGCTCGGGTCCTGGTGGGTGATCGGTGGTCTCATCCTGCTGATGCTGCTCGTGCTCGGGTGGCGGTTCCTCGCCGATCCCGGCCTGTCGGCGCCGACGCGCGACCCCGCCTGGTACACCTGGCGCGCGCAGGTGATCATGCAGGCCGACCCCGCGCGGGTGGTGCAGGAGTGGGGGCCGAACGGCCTGTTCGCCGGCGGCTACCGGATCACGGTGCCGCTGCTCGGCGCGCTCCTCCAGCGGGTGGTCGGTATCGACCGCTACACCTTCAGCACCTACCTCATGATCGGGATCCCCATCTTGACCGGCCTCGCCCTCGGCGCGGCGCTCTTCCGCAGCCGTCGCGATCCGTTGGTCGTCCTGACGACCCTGCTCGCCTCCGTCGCACTGTTCCTCACCACGCCGTACGTGGGCTACCTCGACAACATCACGGTGCTCTTCTTACTGGCGTTGATGATCCCGTTCGTCGATGCGGCTCGAACATCGTGGGGTGCCAGAACCGCGTTGTTCCTGATCGCCATCGCGGCGGCGTTCACGCATCCCACTACGTGCGTCATCTTCGGCGTGGTGTTGATGGCGGTGTTCGGATTCCGTTTCTTGACCAGCCGCTTCTCGCTGGGCTCGGCGTTGAAGTCGGACGCGCCGATGTTGTTGTCCGTGGGCTTCGGCATGATCGCGGGGCTCGCGTGCTGGGTGATCGGCATCTGGGGCAAGCGGGCCAGTCTGGCCGAAGCCGCACTCCCGCCGCCGTACTCGGCCGAGTTCTTCGCCGACCGGCTGATGGGGTGGATCGGATCGCTCCAGCCGATCGTGATCGTGCCGTTCATCGTGATCGCGATCGGCTCGACGATCCTGTTGGCCCGAGCCACACGCGAACCGGCCCGCAACGAGGACCAGGTGTCGATCTGGTGGCTCCTCGCCTTCGCCGGCGCCGCCACCGTGGTGACCGGTG
>JBDTNY010000136.1:0-4349 GCA_039933515.1 Actinomycetota bacterium | reverse complement strand
CGGTCTGCAGCACCGGGTAGCCGAGCAGGCCGAAGTTCGCGACCTCGCGCTCGGCCATGTCGCGCAGCCGTTCCTTGAACGACGGCACGCGCTCGAGCCACCCCAGGGGCGTGATCATGCCGAGCAGCAGCGCCATCTCGGCGACCTCCGGGATGTCGGACTGCCGGTAGATCGTCGCCTTCGAAGGGTCGAGCCCGGCCGCGAGCCAGTCGATCACGAGCTCCTCGACGAACCCGGGTAGCTCGTCGGTCCGGTCGTAATGCGTGGTGAGCATGTGCCAATCGGCGATGAAGAAGAATGCCTCGTGCTCGTCCTGGAGCCGAAGCATGTTCTCGATGGTGCCTGCCCAGTGCCCGACGTGAAGCGGGCCGGTTGGCCGGTAGCCGGTCAGGACACGGCGACGACGGGTTGGATCGGGGGCTCGGCTCACGATGCCGGGGATGATAGCGCGGCCCTGCACGCCGGCCCGGGAACCGGACGCGCGGCGGATCGCCCGGGTCGCCGCAACCTCAGACGCACGCGAACCCGGAGAACGCCGAGCAGAGGCCGCCCACCAGCGAGTACACGATCGAGTTGACGGGGCCCGCAAAGATGAACAGGACGACCAGGACGATCAACGGGAGGTACTGGTCGGCGTTGCGGTAGACCTCGGCCGGCCGAGGGGGCAGGAGCAGTGCCACGATCCGTGCGCCGTCCAGTCCGGGGATCGGCAATAGGTGGAAGATCGCCAGGCACAGGTTCGTGAACATGAACGCGTTCACCCCGAGGGCGAGCTCGGTAGCGCCCGCGCCGAGCCCGGTGTTGCCGACCCCGAGCGATCGGAGCCCGAGCCCGGCGAGCGCCCCCAGAGCGAGATTCGCCGCCGGGCCTGCGAGCGCGCTCAGCACCGAATCGCGCGTTCGCCGCTTGAAGTAGTTGGGGTCGATCGGCGCAGGTTTGGCGTATGCGAACGGAGGCGGCAGGACCGACCCGGCCACCGCCCACAGGACGATGATGAGCGCCGGCAGCAGCGCGCTGCCGAACGGGTCGAACCACGATCTCGGGTTGAGCGAGCGACGGCCCCACAGGCGCGGCGTCGGGTCGCCGAGCCGCGTCGCCGCCGCCGCCCGGGCGAACTCGCGCGCGATCATGCCGATCAGGAGCGAGAAGGCCAGGTAACCCGCGTAGCGGAGGCTCAGTGCCGTGAAGTTCCCCACCACGCTCCTCTCACTCGACCCAGCGGTACACGAGCGGCGGCGGCGGGACCGCCCCGCCTCCGATCGTGAGGGCCGCGCCCACGCTCGCGGCGGCCTCATCGGCTGCTCCGGCGTCGCGCGCGTGCACCTCGCCGATCGGCTGGCCCACCTCGAGGTGGTCACCGATCTTGGCGCGAACCACGATACCCACCGCAGGGTCGATCTGATCGCCCTTGTGGAGTCGACCGGCACCCAGCCCGCCGCTCGCGAGCCCGATCGCCTCGGCGTCCACGGCCTGCACGACGCCCGTCGCCGCGGCGAGGAGCGGGCGAACGACCGGAGCCGTCGGTAGGACCGCCCACGGGTCATCGACGACGAGCGGGTCTCCCCCTTGCGCCTGCACCATCGCCCGGAACCGATCGAGCGCGGTGCCGTCGTCGAGCGCCCCTTCCGCGCGGGCGGTGGCCTCGACGAGCGAGAGGCCACCCGCGTGCGACAGGGCAGCCGCGGCGAACGCCACCGCGAGATCGCGCATCCGGCCCCTGAACTCCCCCTGAAGGAGCGCCACCGCCTCGGCGATGTCGAGCGCGTTGCCGATCGCGTCGCCGAGCGGCTGGGACATGTCGGTCACCGCCACACGCGCGGGCCTGCCCCAGCCCTTCGCCAACGCGAGGCAGGCAGCCGCGAGCTGGTCGGCGTCGGACGGAGTCTTCATGAAGGCTCCCGACCCTGCCTTCACATCGAGCAAGATCAGGTCGGTAGCCACCGCGAGCTTCTTCGACATCACGCTGGCCGCGATCAACGGGATCGAGGGGACGGTGGCGGTCTCGTCGCGCAGCGCGAAGAGGGCCCCGTCGGCGGGCACCAGGGCCGGCGACTGCGCACCCACAGCGCAGCCCACCTCGGCGACCTGGGCCTCGATCTCGGCGGGCGAGAGATCTGTGCGCAGACCCGGGATCGACTCCAGTTTGTCGAGGGTACCGCCGGTATGGCCGAGTCCGCGCCCCGACAGCTTGGCCACGGCAAGACCTAAGGCGGCGGCCAGGGGCGCGAAGACGAGCGTGACTCCATCGGCGACGCCCCCGGTCGAGTGCTTGTCCACGGTCGGCCGGTCGAACCCCGAGAAGGAGATCGTCTCCCCTGAGGCGATCATCGCCCTGGTCATCGCGAGCGTCTCGTCGTCGTCCAGGCCGTTGAGGAGGCTGGCCATCAGGAACGAGGCCGCGAGCGCGTCACCGACATCGCCGGCCGCGTAACCCTCGACGAACTCCTCGACCTGAGCCGCAGTCAGGGTCTTGCCGTCGCGCTTGGCGGCCACCACCACCCGATGATCAGTGACGCTCATCGGGCGAGTTTCCCCGCTCTGACCTGCGACATCAGCCTCGCCTCGACTCGAGGTCGAAGCCTGGCTTCACGAATCGTCAGAAAAACCCTCGACCTCGACTCGAGCGAGCGGTTCGCCACGGTCACCAGCCAAGCCTATCCGCGAAGCTTCGACCCAGGAGACCCTCGACCTCGACTCCGAGGAGATCCGCGGCCGTCTGACCCAGGTCGCCGAATGAGTCCCTCGTACCGATATCAAAGGGTCCGCCCTCGAGGCCCGCGGCCAGCAGCGGCGTCCGTTCGCGCGTGTGGTCGGTTGACCCCGGCGTGGTCGGGTCGCACCCGTGGTCGCCCGTGATCAGCAGCACGCCCCCGTCGAGCGCGTCGATCAGCTCCGGGAGACGACGGTCGAACGCCTCGATCGCGCGTCCGTAGCCCGCTGCGTCGTTGCGATGGCCGTACTTCGAGTCGAAGTCGACCAGGTTCGTGAACACGAACGCCGGTCCGGGCCGCACGAGATACCGGAGCGAGAGGTCGACCCCGTGCTCGTTCGAGTCCGAGTACCGCGCCTCAGTGATCCCCTGACCGCAGAAGATGTCCTGGATCTTGCCGACGGCGTACACTGCGACGCCGGCCCCCGTGAGGTGATCGAGCACCGTCGGTTCAGGAGGCGGCACCGAGAAGTCTCGGCGTTCGGGGCTCCGAAGGAACGATCCCGGATGCCCTTCGAAGGGGCGCGCGATCACCCGGCCGACCCTGTGCGGACCCGTGAGCAAGCGACGCGCCACGCGGCACCACTCGTACAAGGTCGGAAGAGGCACCTTGTCCTTATGCGTGGCGATCTGGAAGACGGAGTCGCCGCTCGTGTAGACGATCGGCCTTCCCGTAGCGAGATGCTCCTCGCCAAGACGCGCGATGATCTCGGTGCCCGACGCCGGCTCGTTCCCGAGCGCCGCGCGTCCCACCGCAGCCTCGAACGGCTCCATGACCTCGCGCGGGAACCCATGGGGGTAGAGCGGGAACGGATCGTCGAGCTGGATGCCCATCATCTCCCAGTGCCCGGTCGTCGTGTCCTTGCCCACCGAGCGCTCGGTCGCGCGGCCGTGCGCCGATCCCGGGATCGCGCCCGGATCCACGCCGTCGATGGGCGTGAGGAGACCCAGGCCGAGGCGCCCGAGCGCGGGCGCGGCCAGGCCACCGACGGCGCGGGCCGTGTTGCCCAGCGTGTTCGCCTCGGCGTCGCCGTAGGCGTCGGCATCGGGCGCGTCTCCGACGCCCCAGGAGTCGCAGACGACGGCGAGCACTCGAGGCACCTTGGCTTCGCTCACCCGCTCACGCCCTTCTGCTTGCAGTCGATGCACAGGAGTGCCCACGGCAGGGCCTCGAGGCGCTCGGGGCCGATCGCTCCCCCGCAGCGTTCGCAGGTGCCGTAGGTGCCGGCGTCCATCTTGGCCAGCGCCCTCTCCACATCGCGCAGGTTCGAACGGAGCGCTCGCACCACCGAGATCAGCTTGGATCGCTCCTCGGTCGAATGCGAGCGGTCCGAGAACCCGGCGTCGTCGACGAACGTCAGCTCGTCGGAGTCGGCGTCGGCGCCCTGGCTCTCGATCTCTTCTCGGAGGTTCCCGCGCTGTTCGGTCAGCACGGCGCGCAGCGTCTCTGGGCCGGTCACGATCGTCGCCTCCCCGTGGCCCCGCGGCGGGCCCGCGGGTGCGACGTGTAGTACACCTCACGCAGGTGCTCCTCGGTCACCAGGGTGTAGATCTGCGTCGTCGCCACGCTCGCATGTCCGAGCAGTTCCTGCACGACCCGGACGTCGGCCCCTCCCTCGAGCAGGTGCGTGGCGAACGA
>JBDTNY010000135.1:0-6602 GCA_039933515.1 Actinomycetota bacterium | reverse complement strand
CGCACGTACACGGTCGATGCGCAGCCTGACGCATGCTCGCAGGCGCCGTTGGTCCTGGGAGCCGGCCCGGCGAACCTCGTGATCGCGACACGGATGGCCAGCTCGAGGGCGGCCTCGATCGTCGGCCTCGCGAAGGGCGATCGTGTGCGGTTGACGTGGGGGATCCACGAGCTCGACGGTGCCGTCGATGTGATCGGCGGCCAGCCGATGCTCGTTTCGGGCGGCGTGAACGTCGCCCCTCCCTACGACGGGTCCGACTACTTCTTGAACTTCAATCCGCGGACCGGGGTGGGCATCAACGCCGGTTGTACCGACCGGGACACGGCCACGCGCTGCAAGGTCTTTATCGTCACCGTGGATGGCCGGATCGCGGGCTGGTCCAAGGGCATGCGCCTGCCGGACTTCGCGAAGGTCTTCCTCGACCTTGGCGCGACGTGGGCGGTGAACCTCGATGGCGGTGGCGGCACCGCGATGTGGGTCAAGAAGCGCGATCAGGCGTACTGCGAGATCCCCACGGGGGTGGGCGGCTGCCTCGTGGGACGCCCATCCGATCGCACCGGCGAGCGGGTTGCGGTCGTCGGTCTCGGCGCCGTGGCGGCGCCGGATCCGGGCGAGCCGGCGACCTTGCGCTGATCGAGCTCGTCGCTGCGCGTCCTCCTGCCGATACCCTCGGGCGATGGGGAAACGAGCCGACGAAGGGGTCCGCCCATGCCGCGCGATCACGGCGGCGATCTTCGTCGTCTCGCTCGCCGCCTCGTTTGCAGGGCGCGCCCTCGCCCGGCCCGCCATAGCTCGGACGGCGGCGCGGGTGCCCGGCGTCGCCGTCGTGGTCGCGGCCGGGGACATCGCGTGCGACCCGGGCTCCAGCGTGTTCGAGAACGGCGGCGGAACCGCGACCTGGTGCCGAGCGCGCGACACGTTCGCGCTGATCCGCGCGATCGACCCCGATCTGGTGCTCCCGCTCGGCGACGAGCAGTACGACGACGGCCGGCTTACGAAGTTCCGCCGGTCGTACGATCGCAGCTGGGGCACGATGCGCCTGCGGTCGCGGCCGGTGCCGGGCAATCACGAGTACGGGGTGGCCGACGCGAACGGCTACTTCCGCTACTTCGGAGCGCGTGCGGGGCCCCCAGGGCGCGGCTGGTACAGCTACGACCTCGCCGGGTGGCACCTGGTGGCCCTGAACTCGAACTGCACCCTGGTGGGATGTGCGGCCGGGTCGCCCCAGTACCGCTGGCTCCAGGCCGATCTGACGTCGCACCCGTCGTTGTGCACCCTCGCGTACTTCCATCACCCGCGGTTCTCTTCAGGGCCCCATGGCGACGACCCGGAGGCGGCCTGGACTCGCGACCTCTGGCACCTCCTGTACGCGCGCGGAGCCGACCTGGTGCTCAACGGTCACGACCACATCTACGAGCGGTTCGCGCCGATGACCCCGGCCGGCGTCATCGATCGATCGACCGGGATCCGCGAGTTCGTCGTGGGGACCGGCGGGGTGCAGCACTACTGGATCGACCAGGTCCGCTGGGCCAGCCAGGTGCGGAACGCCCGCGCCTTCGGGGTGCTGCGACTCGGTCTGGCTCCCGACAGGTACGCCTGGCGCTTCGTGTCGGTCGCGGGAAGCTCGTTCTCGGACTCCGGCTTCGGGCGGTGCCACGGGGAGCCGGCGTAGCTCGGGTCGAAGCTCCTCGTCGGGCGTGGGGCTCAGGCGACCTCGACCCACACGTCGCCCCGGCGGCTGATGCCGCGCGACACGTTGATCCGCCAGCACCCGGGGTGGTCGAATGCGATCGTCGAGATCCATGCGTCGCCGGGCCGGTTCCAGCGGATCGTCGGGTCGGGCACGACCCGCTCGACCCGGGTCTCGACGCCGTCTTCATCCACGAGCACGAGATCGAGCGCGTGTTCGCCGTTGATACGCCACGCCACGTCGATCGCTGTCCCGGCGCGGGGCGGTGCCGTGCCCGGGAAGCGCGCCCAGATCTCGGTGCCCTCTGCGGCCGCGGCCCGTACCTCCGTCGCGCCCTCGAGCGGGCGTCTGCTCGAGGGGGGATCGCAATCCGCAGGACCGTACGTCGGCGGCACGGTCGAGATCGGGGAGGCGTTCGCCAACGGGTCAGTCCCGCTCGCGAGTTCGGGACCTCGCGAGCACGAGGCGAGCGCCACCAGACAGACAGCGCCGATCACGCCCCATCGAGCCATCGTGAGACCGAAGCTGCGATCTCGCATCCCTAGCGTTTTCGGCCGGACCAGCCGAAGGTTTACCTCTCGCTGGCCGCGGGGGACGCAGCCGGCCCTCGGGTGACGGCTACGATACGGTCACGACGCCGTCGTCACGACCCCCGGAGGGCTCCGATGAATACGATCGACCGGTCCCGGCTGCACGAGCTGAACGAACGCGAGCGACAGACGTTCCGCGAGCATCACGCGAAGTCGCGCGAGCTCGCGGAGGAGGCGAAAGCCTCGCTCCTGTTCGGCGTCCCGATGAACTGGATGACGCGGTGGTCGGGCGACCACCCGGTGTTCGTCGAGCGCGCCGAGGGAGCCCGATTCTGGGACGTCGACGGGAACGAGTACGTCGACCTGTGCCTAGGCGATACCGGAGGCATGGCGGGCCACGCGCCCAAGGTTTCCGTCGACGCGATCGCGCAGCAGGCCGCGAAGGGGATCACGCTCATGCTCCCGACCGAGGACGCCGCGTGGGTCGGGGCCGAGATGACCCGGCGCTTCGGGGTTCCCTATTGGTCGTTCACGCTTACGGCTACCGATGCGAACCGGTTCGTGATCCGTTGGGCGCGCGAGATCACGGGGCGGAGCAAGATCGTCGTGCACAACTGGTGCTACCACGGGTCGGTCGACGAGACGATCGCGACCCTCGACGACCGCGGCCTCGTGATCGAACGCGAGGGGAACACCGGCAAGCCGGTGCCGCTCGAGCTCACCACACGAGTCGTGGAGATCAACGACCTCGAGGGCCTGGAGCGTGCGCTCGCCCACGGTGACGTGGCCGCGTGCCTGTTCGAGCCGGCGCTCACGAACATCGGGATCGTCCTGCCCGACGAGAACTACCATCGAGAGGTCCGTGAGCTGTGCACGAAGTACGGCGCCCTGCTCATCATCGACGAGACCCACACGATCAGCGCCGGCCCCGGCGGTTGCACGAAGGCCTGGGGGCTCGAGCCCGACTTCGTGACGATCGGCAAGACGCTGGGTGCGGGGATCCCGAGCGCGGCCTACGGCGTGAGCCAGGCCATGGCCGATCGGATCTACGCGGAGGTCGACTGGCTGAACGCCGACGTGGGGGGCACCGGGGGCACGCTCGCCGGGAACGCGCTCTCGCTCGCAGCCATGCGCGCCACCCTGGGAGAGGTCCTCACCGACGAGGCCTTCGAGCGGATGATCGCTCTGGGAGAGCGCTTCGAGCAGGGCGTGCAATCGGTGATCGACTCACGCGGGCTGCCGTTCCACGTGACACGGCTCGGCTGCCGCGTCGAGTACCTCTTCCGTCCCGATCGAGCCCGCAACGGCACCGAGGCGGCGGCCGGGCAGGACGGCGAGCTCGATCTGCTCATCCACCTCTACCTGTTGAACCGCGGGATCTTGATGACGCCGTTCCACAACATGGCCCTAATGTCACCTGCCACGACCCCCGAGGACGTCGACCGGCACACCGAGGTGTTCGCGCAGGCCGCCGACGAGCTGATCGGGGCGTAGATGACGCGTCCGACCTGGGGCGTCGTCAGGCGTGCCGCGCGGCGAACCCGCGCATGAACTCGGCGAGGGTGCGAGGGCCCTCGAGCGGCATCGCGTTGTAGAGGCTCGCCCGGATCCCGCCGACGCTGCGGTGCCCCTTCAGCTCGGCCATCCCTTCATCTGCTGCCTCCGATACGAATGCCTGGTCGAGCGCCTCCGAAGGGAGCCGCCACGTGAGGTTCATCAACGAGCGCGCCTCGGGGCGGGCATGCCCCAGGTAGAAGCCTCCACTCGCATCGATCGCGTCGTACACGAGCCCGGCCTTGGCTCGGTTGTTCGCACGCTGTGCTTCGAGCCCGCCGACGTCGTCGCGGAGCCACCGCGTCACGAGCATCAGCACGTAGATCGAGAACACGGGCGGCGTGTTGTACAGCGACCCATGGTCGGCGAACGTCCGGTAGTCGAGCATCGTCGGCAAGCCGTCGGGGATGCGGGCGAGCATGTCGTCGCGCACGATCACGACGGTCACGCCGGCGGGCCCCGCGTTCTTCTGGGCGCCCGCGTAGATCGCGCCGTACCGGCCGACGTCGACCGGCCGCGAGCAGAAGTCCGACGACATGTCGGCGACGAGCGGAACGTCCGCGGGCGGATGCGGGTCCTCGGCGAACTCCACGCCTTGGATCGTCTCGTTCGTCGTGACGTGCGCGTACGCGGCGTCGCGTGAGAGCGACTTGACCAGCTCGTCGGCCGTGGGCACCGACACGAACCCGTCTCCGGCGCCGGTCCAGGCGACTCGAGCGGTGCCCTCTTTCTGCGCCTCTGCGAAGGCCTTGTTCCCCCAGGCGCCGGTCAGCACGTACTCGGCCGGGCGACCCGTGCCGCGCAGGAAGTTCATCGCCACCATCGAGAACTGCTGGGTGGCGCCGCCCTGACAGAACAGGACCCGATGTGTCGCAGGGATCGCGAGCAGGAGTCGCAGGTTCGCCTCGGCCTCGTCGATCACACCCCGGAACCAGGCTCCCCGGTGCGAGACCTCGAGGGGCCCTGCCCCCACGCCCGGGAGCGCGATCAGGTCGCGCTGCGCCTCCTCGAGCACCGGCAACGGAAGCGTGGCGGGGCCGGCGGAGAAGTTGAATGAGCGCTCGGTCATGGTGCCAGGCTATCGAACGACCATCGCGCGATCGGGGACGAGGCGGAAGGTCAGCTCCCGGGCTTGTAGACCATCAGGTACAGCATCAGGACGAGCGCGATCGTGCCGCTCCCCGCGACGATCGCCACCATCGGGCCGTCGAGGTGCGCTGCCAGCTCATCGTCGGTCATCGGGAAGGTGCCGTCGTGCCATCGCGTGCACCCTTCGCGCAGCTGTTTCATCCACGGTGTGCCCGTGACCGACATGGCGGCGAGGATCGCGAGCAACAGGACGATCGAACCCCAGAACCACGTCTGGGCGAAGAGGCGGTCTTGCACCCCTGCGGCGAGGCCGCCCAGCAGCAAGAACCCCATCGAGACGTACATCGGCCCGATGGTCCGTTTCGAGAGTTCACAGAGCGTGAGGATCCGGTCGCGTTCACGGTCGCCGCCGCGCACCGCGAACATCACGTACATCGACACCCCGTGCATGGCCAGGAACCCGGCCACGCCCAAGATATGGATGAACACCCAGAGCTCGTTCACGGCCCGGAGCATAGTCGAGCTCCCAGGACCGGCCCGAGCACAGGGTCAGCGGGGGTGCCGGGGTCGCGTGATGCGACCCTTCAGGCGGAACCCGCGGCGAAGATGCACGCGGGAGGGCAGCACTCCTCGTGAGCGCATCCGCGGTTCGCGTGAGTGGCTCGGCTCGTGCACGGGCATCTTCGACGTCAGCCGCATCGTTGCCTCCTCGATCCCGAGCCTAGATGCGCCACCGGGATCGCTCCCCGGTCGTCCGGCCCGGAGCCGGGGGGACCCGCCGACGGGTCAGCCGCGCTCGAGCGGCCGCGTCAGGCAGGTGGGGCCGCCGTCGCCCTTGCGAGAGATCTCGGAGCCCTCGAAGATCCGGACGTCGACGCCGGCTGCCTCCATACGCCGGCGGGTCTCCGGACTCCCGTCGACCGCGAGCCCGACGCGCGGTCCCAGCGCGAGCACGTTGGCGCCCATGAAGTCGGCTTCCTCATCGGGGACCTCGACGAACCCGACCCCGCGATCGCGGAGCAGTTCCACGAGTCGCACGGGCATCATCGGGAGGTACACCACGGCAAGGTCGACGTCGAGCGGCGAGACGAAGGACATCAGGTGCAGGCACTCGGCGGGACCGTGGAAGTGCGGCAGGTCGAAGACCTCGACGGTGGCGCCCGTGGGTTCGAGCAGCTCGCGCAGCTGGCGGATCCCTTCGCCGTTCGTGCGGTAGCCGTGTCCGACCAGCAGCGTGCGTTCGTCGAGCCAGAACATGTCGCCGCCTTCGGCCGAGCCGGGAGCGGTGAGCGCCCCCGCGACCGGGATGCCGGCGGTATCGAGATCGAGGGCGAGCGCGCCGGGCTCTCGACGACGACCCTCCTTGCCGGGGCGAAGCACGATCGCGCCGGCGTCGGTCATCAGGATCGGGTCGTATGCGTAGATCGCGTCGGGGTCGCCTTCCACCCGGGTGGTGCCCACCACGATGTCGGCCCCCGCGTCGGCGAGCAGCTCTCGGAGGGCCGCATGCTGCGCATCGGCCAGGGCCGGGTCGGGTGCGTCTCGCCACCCGTACCCGCGCCACGCGCCGGCGTCCTCAGCGATCGGTGGGCGCACGAGGACCCGCCGGAGCGCTCCGTATCCGTTCTGGATCTCCATCGATCGATGATCGCCGGGGCGCGATCCGCTAGCGCCCGTCGCCGTGGTCGCCGTGGTCGCCGTGGTCGCCGTGGTCGCCGTGGTCGCCGTGGTCGCCGTGG
>JBDTNY010000134.1:0-42012 GCA_039933515.1 Actinomycetota bacterium | reverse complement strand
CGATATCGGTCGAGTCCCCGACTTCGAGGGGTACGAGACGCATGGACCCCGTGTTGGGGGGGTAGGGTCAGTGGCGTCACCGGAGGTAGAGGAGGTCCGGCATGGGAACGGCCCGCACGCATGTCCTCAGCACGATCGCCGTGGGGGTGGTGACTGCGTTCGCGCTGGTGTCGGCGCCGCCAGCCCTGGCGACGCGATCGTTCGTGGCCCTGGGCGGCGCGACCCTGGAAGGCGCATCGCCCAGTACGTGGGACTCGGCCGTCGGCGCCACCGGCTGCGCACAGACCGGCTTCTCACCTGTGGCCGACGGCACGTACAAGAACCGCGACGACGCGTTCGACAACGGCCTCATCCTCGCGATCGGTGCTACTCCGTTCGACGACCTCGACGGCGAGATCCCGGGCGCTCCGCTGGCCAAGGAAGCGATCGCGACCGCGGACGACGCCACCTTCCCGCTGCTCTCGGTTCATCGGTGGGATCGCGTGCTCCCGGGCACGGATACGCTCCGAACCTTGGTGCGGTTCCAGAACAACGACGTGACGACGCAGGCGCTCACGGTCGAGTGGGATTCCGACCTGGGCTCGGACGGCAGCACGCAGGTCCGCGGATCCAGCAGCGGCGATGCGAGCTACACGAAGGCCGACCGATGGGTGGTGTCCAGCGACAACGCCGTCGATCCTAGCGACCCGGCACTGACGTGGGTGCTGTCCGGCAAGCGCGCCCGCGTGCACGTGGACAACATCGTGACCGCGCTCGGGAACGACCAGACGTGCTTCACGTTCGACTATTCGCTGTCGGTCCCGGCCGGCAAGACGCGCTACCTGATGCTCTTCACCGCGATGAGCGGCAAGAACGAGGGAGCGCTCGCCTCCGCGCCGCTGTTCGACTCGGTGACCGCCGGAAGCCCATTGC
Organism: Actinomycetota bacterium; assembly: GCA_039933515.1. Classification (GTDB taxonomy): domain Bacteria; phylum Actinomycetota; class UBA4738; order UBA4738; family HRBIN12; genus JAOUEA01. The sequence continues at coordinate 41,100 of JBDTNY010000134.1, read as the reverse complement.
TCGCAGGGATCAAGGCATCATCGCTCGGCAAGATCGCGAACTGGGACCTGTAGGTCAGGCGCCACTCGCTCGACGGAGGGCGGACCCGCGGGTCCGCCCTCTCCGACCCCTCGGTGGCGTCCGCGGGATAGGCTCCCGTGATGCGGACCCGGATCCAAGTGCGCGGACCTGCGACCGCCGAGGCAATGTGGGCAGCCTATGCCGACACCTCGCGCTGGGCCGCCTGGGCGCCCCAGATCCGCCGGGTCGAGCCCCTCGGTCCGATCGCGATGGGCGTGCGGGGTGAGGTCGAGGGCGTCCTGGGCGTGAAGGTGCGGTTCGAGGTGACGAGGTTCGACGAGACCGCCCGGCGGTGGACGTGGCGCGTGCGGGTCGGCCTCGCGCACATGACGATCGACCACGAGGTCGACGACGGCGTCACCGCGGTCGTGATCGAGGGACCCGCACCGCTCGTGCTCGCCTACGCGCCCGTCGCCCGGCTGGCGCTGACACGGCTCGTCGGCGGACGCCTCTGACCCCGGACGAAGGCACGACACCGCGGGCGGGCTGGCTGCGCCGGCGGTAGCTGGTCCTGGGGCCGTCCGCCCTGCCGTAGGTAACCGATGACCCACACCACGATCCAGGGGCTTCGCGGGTGCCGTGACGATCCAGCCCGGTGAGGTCGTCTCGAAGGTCGTCCACCGACCGACGCTCGACCCGATGTTCCTCGAGACGAGGCTCACGCTCCGGCGTCACCGCCTGACCCTGGAGATCCTCACGAACCTCGGCGCGATGCCGACGACCGGAGGCTGGATCGTTGTCGGCGGCCCGCTGAACCGCAACGGCAGCGGAGCGCCCGGGACGGTCTTCGGCTTCGTCCCCTGAGCCGCGCGAGCGGCGACGGCTAGGTGTCCGCGCGCTCTCGGCGACGCGGCCACGCCCCGGTGGACCAAAGGGCGCCAGCCACGAGCGCCGGCTGCACCACCAGCCGCCCCCATCGCTTCGCCGGCGTGTCGAGTCCGAACGCGTCGGTGCCGGCGATCGCCTGATACAGGTTCCCCGGGAAGACTCCCACGAGGAAGATCGCGAGCGCCCGCCCCGCCGTGCGCCGCCGCGCATCACGGGTCAGCAGGACCGCCAGCCCGAGTGCGATCTCGATGATGCCGCTCACCCAGATGATCGGCGTGCGCATCGGGAGCCACGCCGGTACCTGCCCGAGGAACGCATCGGGCGAGCGGAGGTGCGAGGTACCGGCGAACAGCATGAAGACGCCGAGCGCCCAGCGGAGAACCGTACGCATAGATGCCCGGCGCGGCCCGAGGGACCTACTTGCCGCCGACGCTGAAGTTGGAGCCGGACGAGCCCGAGCTCCCCTTCGATTTCTTGGCGGCGCGTTTCTCCTTCAGGCTCTTGCTCGCCGCCGTCTTGGAACCCTTGCCGCCGCCTTTGTCCTTACTGGCCATGACTGCCCCTTCCGTGGGCGGGATGTCCCCTCACAATGCCACACGCGGCCTCATCCGGCCGCCAGGCTCATCCGATAGATCTCCTCGGCGCCTCCCACCTCGCGCAGCGAGACTTCGGCCGTGCCGTCGGCCGACAGCGACTCCCACGAGGTCCCGAACCACGCCTCGGCCTCGGCCTGGGTCCCGAACGCCTCCGAGACCCCGCCCTCGTTGCCCGCCTCGTCGATGAACACCCATTCGACCACGTTGGCTCCCCTCCTCAGCGCACGACCGTGCCGGTCCTCGATGAATAAGCGTTCACCGATCCGGTCACGTTCCGGCCCGTCACCTTGAGCCGGATCGTCTTGCCCAGGTCGTTCGTCGTCAACGTGTACGTGGCGGACTTCGAACCCGTGATCGCGGAACAGCTCGACCCACACCGCTGCCATTGGTACACGAACGACGTCGCGTACTGCCACGTGCCCACGCCGGCCGTCAGCTTGACTCCGAGCTTCGCGGCCCCGCCGATCGTCGGGGGCGACAGGTTGACCGGGAGCGGGAGCGGCACCGTGGAGGTCTGCAGAGAGGTCGCCGGCAGCGAGACGCTTGCGCCCTCAGAGGCGATCACGGTGACCTGGAACCGCGCCCCGGCGTCGGCGTCGGCGATCAGATACGAGGGTCCCGTCGCCCCGCCGATATCGACGCAGACAGTCGTACACCGCTGCCAGCTGAACCCGTAGGTCGACGCGGCCGGCGTCCAGGTACCAGGCGCGGCCACGAGCGTGGTGCCGATCGACGGGGCGCCGGCGATCGTGGGCAGCGAGAGGTTCACCGGGCCACCGGCCACGACGAGCGGGGTCATGAGGGACGTGACGGTCTCCGAGGACCCCCACAGGTTCGTGCCGACCACGGAGACGCGGAGCCTTGTGTTGAGGTCGTCGGACGAGACGACGTAGGCACTCCCGGTCGCCCCGTCGATCGGGACGCAGTCCGTCTCGGTCGTGCACCGCTCCCATCGGTACGAGACGGCGTACGGCTCGCGGTCCCATCCGCCGCTGACGGCCGAGACGGTGCCGCCCACCTGGGCGGTCCCTTCGATCACCGGCGACGCGCCCGCCGGCGGCACGTCGTTGGGGACCGTGCCCGTCGGGCTGGTGAGGTAATCGCGCAGCTGTATCCCGGCGGGGTTGAGGACCGTCGCGTTGGAGCGGATCCCCAGCGGGTCGGTCGCGCTCAGCACCCACCGCGACCACGAGAGGCCCAGGTCTTCGAGGAGGTCTAGCATGTGCGCCTGGTAGATGTCGGCGCCGGTCGTGTCCTTGCGCACCCCCCACTCGCCGACGAGCAGTGGCATGCCGGCCGCGCCCGACCTGGCGACCGGCACGCGCATCACCTCCCACTGCTGGGCGAGGGTCCCGGTATAGGTGGTGGTGTCCTGCATGTGGGTGGCGGTCCAGCTGGGGACCCACTCGTCCCCCGCCGGGTCGAATCCGGTGCCCGCACGGCCGTTGAAGTAGTCGTGCCAGTCGAGGACCAGGTGGGGGTCGGCGCCCAGGATCGACAGATCGGCGGTCCCGATCCCCTCGCCGCCGCCGCGGCCCATCACGACGATCGCCCGCCACGGATCGAGCTCGCGCACCACGGGGATCATCGACGCCTGCCACCTGAGCATCGCGTTCGTGGACTCGGTTGAGGCGCCGAGCGAGCCCGGGGTGGGCTCGTTGAACAGCTCGTAGCCGATCACGTTCTCGTACACGCCGTACCGCGCCACGAGCATCTGCAGGAAGGGGGCGTACGCGGCGCTCGATCGATCGGTCTCCGAGGTCCACCACGCCGCCCGGGCGTCGGAGCGCCCCGATCCGGTCTGCGGGAACCGTCCGTCGTCGTAGAACCATGCGGGGATGCCGTTCGAGCAGGCCGAGGTGATCGACGCCCAGTACGGCGACCATCCGCATTGGTGGACGTCGAGCAGTACCTGGACGCCGGCATCCCGCAGGCCCGCCACCAGGGAGTCGATCTGGGCCAGCGCGGTCGACGACCACGCATGCACCCCGTCGACGGGTGCCGTCGGCTCCAGATCGGACCACCGCAGGTACAGGCGCACGAAGTTCGATCCGGTCGACACGACGGTGCTCGTCGAGGTCGACGGATGCGCGTTCACGCCGCGGAGCACCACGGTGGCGCCTGTTCCGTCGACGAATCGCGTGCCGGCGGTGGTGATCGAGGGCGGCACCGCGGCGACCTGCGCGCCGGCGTCGGGGAGGACGGTGACGGCGCCGATCATCGCGCTCCACATCGCCACGACGAGGCATGCGCGCAGACGGCTCCGGGGGGGGCGGCTCACACAGATGAACCTATGCCCACCCGTAGCACCACGCAACTCAAGCGAGGTTCGAAGAGAACCGGGCGATCCCCTCCTGATCCACGCCGGCCACCCGCGTGAAGTGCCCGACGAGCACGACCGTCCGAGGGCCCTTCTGGATCGCCCACACCCCGTGGTTCGAGTTCGCGCTCGGCCGCCACGGCAACAGTCGCCCCGTCTTCGCGTCCACCGCGGCGACGTGGTGGCGAACCGTCGCATTGTCGGCGTTGCACTTCTGCGTGCTCGTCCCGTTCGGAGGGTTCGGGGAGCACGCAGCCCCTACGTAGTTGAAATGACCACCCAGGTAAAGGACGTCGCCGCGAAGCTCACACCCCGTGGTATCGCCGTCGTCGGCCGCGGCGAACACGGGATCGGGGTGACCGTCGGTAAGGTTCGTCACGAGCACGTTGAACGCCCGCTTCTGTTGGTGCCACACCTTCCAGAACCCGCCGCACATATACGCCCGGTTGTCGGTGATGATCACGCGATAGACCCGATGGGTCTCGTTCGGCTGGCACGTGGAGCAGTTGGTGGGCGCGTACACGTCGGGGTTCCAGGACCGGACGATCTTACCGGTCGCCGCGTCGACCGCGGCGACCTCGTTGCGGTTCGTCCCGTTCACCTTGCCGAAGTGCCCACCGAAATACACCGTGTTCCCGTCGGTCGACAGATCGATAGAAAACACGACGGGCGCACACCGCGGTGGGCACGGGTCGCCGCCCACCTGCACGACGGCCGGCGCCCACGCCGTCAGCCCACCCCGGCGATCGATCTTCGCGAGGCGCTGGCGCGAGGCCCCGTTCACCTTGCTGAACGAACCCCCGACGTAGAGCTGGCCATCGGCGGCGAGGCGGAACGCCCGCACCTCGCCATTCGCCCGAGGCGCCCACTTCAAGACGTCGCCGGTCGTGGGGTCGACCGCCGCAAGGTTCGATCGCGGCTTGCCCCCCACCGAGGTGAAGTCGCCGCCAAGGTAGACGCGCGACTTCCACACGGCGATCGCCCAGACGGTGCCGTCGACGTGCGGGTTCCACCGCAGGAGGTCGCCCGTCTTCCGGTTCAGCGCGGCCGCGTGGTTCCTCACCACCTCCCCGGTTCCTGGGGACGCGCCGGGCGGGCGCACATGCGTGAACTCGCCGCCCAGATAGATCGCGCCGTTGCCGAAGGCGATCGCACGCACGATGTCGTCGGTCTGCCACGACCTATCCGGCGGCGTCGGCGATGCCGCGCTCGCCGTCCCGATCGCGAGCGTGGACAACGTGAGCCCGGTGAGGATGAGGCTCATGATCGATCTGCGCATCGTTCCCGAAGCTCCCCCCGGCGCCCTCTGCGTACGGCGCCCGTTGTAGGACGAAGGTATACCCTACGAGCGGGGCGAGGAAACCGCCCGAACGGCTCAATCCTCGTCCGGGCGGCGCAGCCGCTTGGTTTGGGCGCGGCGCCGTTTGGCGGCCAGCCGCCGTTCGTCGGCGCCCCGGCTCACCCGGGTTGGGCGGCGGGGCTTTGGCGGGGGGACGATCGCCTCGGCCAGGATCTCCCTCATGCGCTCCATCGCCGCCTCGCGGTTCTGCCGCTGTGAGCGCTGGGCAGAGGCCGTCACGGTGAGCACGCCTCTGACGAGCCTGCCGTCGAGCCGCTCGAGCGCCCGAGCACGAAGGGTGGGGCCGAGCGCCGAGGTCGTCATGAGGTCGAGGCTCAGCTCCACGCGAGAGTCGGCGGTGTTGACCGATTGCCCGCCGGGCCCCGACGACCGGCTGAAGCGCCACCGGAGTTCCTTCTCGGGCACGACCACCGAGCGCGTAACCTGGAGCGGCTCCATGCGGCAAGTATGGGCCAGGCCCAGGGGTCGGGGCAGGCAGCCCGCCCGCGTGCCCAGGGACCTTGCTACGGTGCGCCGATGGACGACATCCGGTGGGGGATCCTCGGTACGGCGGGGATCGCCGAGAGCGCGTTCCTTCCCGCGCTCGCCGAGGCCGGCGGCGGGGTGGCGGCCGTCGTGGGGAGTCGCGACGGTGCCCGCGCGGCTTCGTGGGCGGCGGCCAACGGCGTCGCCCGGGGCGTCGAGGGGTACGCCGGGGTGATCGAGGATCCCGAGCTCGACGCCGTGTACATCCCACTGCCGAACGGACTGCACGCCGAGTGGACGATCGCGGCCCTCCTGGCGGGGAAGGCCGTCCTGTGCGAGAAGCCGCTCTGTGCCACGCCCGAGGAGACCGAGCGCGTGCTCGCCGTCGCACGGTCGGCGACGTCGCCGTTGTGGGAGGCGTTCGTCTTCCCGTTCCACGAGCAGATCGAGCGGGTGCGCGAGACGCTCGCACGCGGCGAGATCGGGGAGGTCTGCGAGCTGTGGTCGAGGTTCCACTTCGTGCTGGACGACCCCGGGGACATCCGGTGGTTCGCCGAGCTCGCGGGCGGTTCGATCCAAGACGTCGGCTGCTACCCGATCCGCCTCGCGCGCCTGCTGTTCGACGCCGAACCCGATGGACAGGCGATCGCCGACGCGGTCTGGAGCGAGGATGGCGTCGATCTCGAGCTATGGGGCGGGCTCGCGTTCCCGGGGGGCCGCCGGCTGCTGTGCTCGTCCGGGTTCCGCACACCGCACGACACCGCGACCCGCGTGATCGGCACCGAGGGCGAGCTGCGCATCACGAACCCGTTCCACCCGGAGGCGCACGACACCTGGTCCGTCCAGCGGGGAGACGACGTGTCGGTCACGCCGGCGGTCCCGGACGGCGCTCACTCGTTCACGCCCGCGATCCGACACATCCATCGGGTGCTCCGGGGGCGCGAGCCGCCCCGGCACCTCGCCATCGATGAAGCCCAAGGGAACGCCGACGCGATCGCGTCGATGCTGGGCGCCGCCCGCAGGACGCGTCCTTAGGCCTACCGACGCACGAGGACCGGCGTGCCAAGCGGCACGTGCGTGAGCGCCACCATGTCGGTGTTGTAGACGCGGATGCAACCGTGACTCACCCGCCGGCCCCGATCGCCGGGGTCGGCCGTGCCGTGGATCGCGATGCGGCCGTTGCTCCCCTCCCACTCGGTGAGGGTCTCGGAGAATCCCGAGAGCCCGAGTGCGAAGATGCCGTACGGCCCGGATGGGTCCGGCTGCGGGACCCGCGCCCAGACGAAGAACGAGCCCACGGCGGTGGGAGCGCCGGGAGCGCCGATCGCGACGGAGAACTCGTCCACCCGCCGGCCCTGACGGTAGAGCGCGAGGGTGCGATCAGAGAGATCGACCACGATCCGGTCATCGGTCTCCTGGATCCGCAGCTCGTAGCCGCGCATCCACCCGGTAGACCCGTTCGGGCGGATCGGCAGCGACACCTCGTACCAGGGCCGACCCTCGGGATCACGTTCGGCCCCCACGACCAACAACGGCGTGCGCTGACCGAACGGGTTCCGGGTGTCGAGCACGAAGTCAGCTGTGGCCGCCTCGGGTTCACGGAACACGATGATCGATCGGTGCACCGTGGCGGCGACGTACGTGCCGTGCCCGAGTAGTGGCGGCGGGGCCGGGCTCGGAGCGCGCGTCCGCGACCCCACGGGCGGTGGGGCGGTGGCCACCTCTTCGGTTCCGGCGCCCGAGCACGCCGGAACGAGGAGAGCGAACGCCAGGACAAGGGGTAGGGACCTGATGGGCACGCCTTCGAGTATCGCGCGAAGTCCCACACCCGCGCGCCGCACGGGCGCATGATGCTGCCCTTCCCTCTGCCAGGAAGGACGGCAGCCATGACGACGATCACGCACCTGCTCCAACGAGCCCGACTGCACCCGATCGGCGCGCTCCTCGGCGGGGTCTCGGGTGCCGCGGTGCACCACTGGCTCGCCGCGCAGTCGAACTGTGCGACGACGTTCCTTCAGGAATGCACCCCCCGGCCCTCGGTGGCGGCACCCGCGTTCATCGCCTTCGTGCTCGTGGGCACGGTGCTCGGGGCGGTCGTCGTGGGGACGCTCCGAGACGATCCCGCTTCCTCGTAAGGCTGGGCCGGCGAGGCAACGGCGTAGGATGCCCCCATGATCCGCGATCCGCGCCAGGTCAACGAGGGAATGCGCGAGGCGCAGCGACTCCAACGTGAGGATCAGGTCCGCGAGGGCGAGGCGGCTCGCCGGGTCCGGCTCCTACATCGCCGATCGCGGCTCTCCCGGTGGCTCGACGCGCGCGCGGCGCGCAAACTCTGGCCGTAACCTGGTTCAGAAAGTCGTCATGGTCGCGAGCAGCGTGTCGCTTGTGGCGGGATGCGACCTCGCAGAGACCGTGATCGGGCACTCGTAGGTCACGCCCTCCGCGGTGGTCGGCGCCACGATGTTGAGCGTGAGGTGAACCTTCTTGCCGTCGCTCCACGGCGGGAAGGTAAACTCCGCCGTGCCAGCCTTGAACTCCTTCGTGATCTTCTCGGCACGCCAGTCGGGCCGCTTGTAGAGGCCCACGAGCACCGCGTTCACCACGAATCGCGGGTTCCCTTTGCACCCCTGGATCACGAACCTGTCGCCCAACGCGCCGTCGTTCTGCAGCGTGATCCAGAAGCGAACACCCTCGCCGTCGTCCAGGCGGACGGCGAGCTTCTGCTTCGCGCCGGTCGCGTTGTAGACGTCGTTCCCGCGCCACGGGTGGGGGAGCGGGTCGATCGTGCACCCGGTGCTGAGCCCGCAGAGCTTGATCCAGGCGTCGGGCCGATACGAGGTCCTGAAGGTCGCGCGCACCGTCGTGGCCGAATTCATCGTCACCTGGCACGATCCGTTGCCGGTGCACCCGCCACGCCAACCGATGAAGGTGGACTTCGCGTTCGTTGTGGCCGTGAGATCCACCACCGTTCCGGAACCGAAGCCGGCCGAGCAGGTGGCGCCGCAGTCGATGCCGGCGGGGCTGCTGGTCACCGTGCCGCCGCCGCTCCCCCGCGTAACCACCGTCAATGTCTGCGCGCCGCCGGCCGACACCGCGCCCGAGAGCGGGACCGTCGAGGCGATGAGGACGAACAACAGCAGGGGTGCAAGTCGTCGATTCATGGCTCCCAGTATCCGTCAAGGTCGGCCGTCCCGGCGGTAGGCCCGGGCCCGGATCGCGCGGCATCTCGTCGCTGACCCGGGGTCAGCACGGTGTCTTGTGCCGCGTGGCCCTCCCTCCCAGGATGAGCCGTTCACCCATCGATCCCGATCGGAGCCGCCATGCCCTTCGACATGAGCCTCGTCCAGCGAGGTGCCCGCAACCGCCGTACCCCCTACTACGAGGCCGAGCAGCGGCACGACCCGATCGGCTACACCGTCTACAACCACATGTACTTCCCGATCCGCTTCGACACCTTCGAGGCGGAGTTCGAGGCCCTCTTGAACGACGTCACGGTCTGGGACGTCGCGGTCGAGCGCTGTCTCGAGATCTCCGGGCCCGACGGTTTCCGCTTCGCTCAGCTGCTGACGCCGCGCGATCTCTCGCGCTGCGCGGTCGGTCAGGGCAAGTACGTGCTGATCTGCGACAGCGACGGCGGCATCATCAACGACCCGGTCCTCACTCGGATGGGCGAGAACACGTTCTGGTTCGCGCTCGCCTCGAGTGACGCGCTGCTCTTCGCCCGGGGCCTGAAAAACGCTTACCCCGACCTCGACGTGACGATCCGCGAGGCCGACGTCGCCCCGATGCAGATCCAGGGCCCCAAGTCGAAGGACCTGATGCGCGCGCTGGTCGGCGACGAGGTGCTCGACATCAAGTACTACTTCTTCAAGGAGTTCGAGATCGACGGGATCCCGGTCGTCATCACTCGCACCGGGTGGACGTCGGAGGTGGGCTACGAGATCTACCTGACCGACACGTCGAAGGGTACCCAGCTCTGGGAGAAGGTCATGGCGGCCGGCGCGCCGTTCAACGTGCGGCCGACAGGACCCAGCGACATCCGCCGGATCGAGGGCGCGATCTTCAACTGGGGCGCCGACATGACCTACGACGACAACCCCTACGAGCTGGGACTCGGACGGCTGGTCGACGATCTGCCCGCCGACGCCTGCATCTCGATCGCCGCGCTGAAGCGGATCGAGTCCGAGGGCGTGCGTCGCCGGATCAACGGCGTCGAGCTCGACGGTGAGTCATTCCCGGCGCTCAACAACGTGAAATGGAGCGCGCGCTCAGGCGATGTGATCGTCGGGAAGGTGACTTCAGCGATCTACTCCCCGCGCCTGGAGAAGAACCTGGGCTACTGCTGGCTTCCGACCGAGATGTCGGAAGTGGGGACGACGGTCGAGGTCGACACGGAGTGGGGAACTCGGACTGCCACGGTGGTCGAGATGCCGTTCGTCGATCCGAACAAACAGATCCCGCTCGCGTAAGGCCCGTTGTCAGGTGCGCGCGGAGCGCACCAAGGGGCGCGCGAGTCGGTAGACGGCATAGGCCACCAGCGCGAGCCCGATCGCCGCGCGGACCTGCTCCTCGCTGAACCGTGTTCGGCGCGCGATGGGTTTGGCCACCGCCCGTCCGAGCGAGCCTCGCCATCCGGTCAAGGCAGATTCGCCCAGCTGCATCGTCGTGCTGTCGGTCGTCATACGGGGGCTATACCCACCGATCCGATCTGCAATCTTTCACTTGCGATTCGCGGTCGACTGAAGCACAATCGCGCCCATCTGAAGCAGGGGTACAGAGGCCGCGGCAGGAAGGGGACTCGTCGTGTACGAAGGGAAGTCGAGCTACGACCGCATGATCGATCACATGCGAAGGCTGCCGGTCTCACGGCGCAACGTGTTGAGAGCGGCCTGGGTCGGGCCGGCCGCGGCCGCCCTGGCGGCATGCTCGAAGAAGGTGGGCACCTCCGCCTCCTCGAGCACCGCTCCGACGCTCGGTGGGTCGCCCGCCGCCCTTGAGGACGAGCTAACCGTCTACAACTGGGCCGCGTACCTGAACCCGAAGAACCTGAAGGCGTTCGAGTCCGAGTACGGCATCTCGTCGACCCAGGACTTCTACGCGTCGAACGAGGAATTGATCGCGAAGCTCAAGGGCGGAGCGGAGGGCTACGACATCATCGCGCCCACTGGCTACGCGGTCGAGATCCTTGCGAAGTCGGGTCTGCTCACCGAGCTCGACCACGCCAAGATCCCGAACCTGTCGAACGTCGATCCCCAGTTCCTCGACACCGGGTTCGACCCAGGGAATCGGTTCTCGGCGCCTAAGGACTGGGGCACGACCGGCGTGGGTTACCTGACGGATCACGTGAGCGAAGACATCACGTCGTGGCGACAGTTCTTCGACCTTGCGTCGACGTATTCGGGCAAGTACACCGTGCTGGACTCCTCACCGGAGGTGATCGGGGCGGCGCTCAAGATGCTCGGCTACTCGTACAACTCGCTCGCGCAGGACGAGATCGATGAGGCCACGGACGCCCTGATCGGGATCAAGCCCGACATCGCCTCGATCACGTCCAGCAACTACCGCCAGATGATGCAGCGCGAGGAGTCGTATGTGGCGCTCGGCTGGAACGGCGACTTCTTCTACGTGAAGAAGCCGCACGCCTACGTGATCCCTTCCGAAGGAAGCGAGTTCTGGCTCGACAACTGGTGCATCCCGGCGGGGGCGACGCACCCGGAGCTCGCGCACGAGTTCATCAATTGGATCCTGACGCCGGAGCACCAGGCGACCGAGACGAGCTACACCTACTACGCGAGCTGCGTGCCCGACGCCAAGCCCATCATCGACAGCGCGATCTCGGGCGACCCGGCGATCTATCCCCCCGACGACGTCGTAGCCAAGCTCGAGACCGCGATCGCTGATCCGCTCTTCCTGCAGCTCAGGAACGACGCCTGGACGAAGTTCAAGTCCGCCTAGATGCGCGACGGCCACGCCGTCGCGGAGCCGCGGGGCTTGATCCTGCCCGCCTGGGGCTACTACGGCGCGTTCCTGCTGGTGCCACTCGGGTTCATCGTGGTGTACGCCTTCGCTCGCACCACGGGGTTCTTCGAGGTGACCTTCGGGCTCTCGGGGGCGAACTTCCAGCGCCTGTGGGACCCGATCTACCTGAAGGTCTACCGGGCCACCTTCAGCATGGCGCTCGCCGGCACCCTCGGGTGTCTCGCGATCGGCTACCCGTTCGCGTACTGGCTCGGCTCGAGGTCGCACCGCCGCAAGACCTTGCTCCTGCTACTGATCGTCGTCCCATTCTGGACGAGCATCCTGATCCGGACCTACGCCTGGGCGTTGCTCCTCGCCGGCGACGGCCCGCTCTCGAGCCTGCTCCAGCGGCTACACCTGATCGGCAGCGAGCTCGCGCTCCTCAACACCTCGAAGGCGGTGTGGATCGGGCTCGTCTACGACTACCTCCCGCTGATGTTGTTCCCGCTGTACGTGTCGATCGAGCGGATGGACCGGAGTCTCGTAGAGGCGGCGCGTGATCTGGGCCTGGGAAAGTGGCGCACCTTCTCTCGCGTCACGCTGCCGCTCACTCTCCCCGGGGTCCTGACGGGTGGTCTCCTCACCTTCGTGCCGATGACCGGCGAATACGTCGTTCCCTCGATCCTGGGTGGCGGCAAGAGCGCGTTGTTCGGTCCAATCGTCGGGTCCCAGTTCCTGAATGCGATCGACTATCCGTTCGGGGCGGCGATGGCACTCTCGCTCGTGGCTGTCCTTCTCGTGATGATCGTGGTCTACGTGCGCGTGCTCGGTCGACGCGCAGAGGCGAACCTTGGGGCGGCGCTGTGAGCGCGATCGGCAGGACGGGCGTGGCCAGGAGGCCCGACGTGCCGCGCCGCTCGGACGCGTTGACCGAGCGGATCCTTGCCACCTGGGGTGCGCTCGTCTACGTGTTCTTGTATGCGCCGATCGTGATCGTCGTGCTCTACGCATTCAACGAGTCTCGTGACGTCCAGGTGTGGGATCACCTCGGGCTCGGCTATTGGTCACAGACCTGGAGCGATCCCACGATCCGCTCGGCCCTGGTGCTCTCGCTGTGGACGGCCGCCGCGAACGCCGTGATCGCCACGGTCCTCGGCACGGCCGCGGCACTGGGCCTGCGCAACGTCGGGCGCCGGACCCGCTTGGGATTCGACGCCTTCATGTACACGGCCTTGATCGTGCCCGAGATCGTGATCGCGATCGCCTCGCTGTTGTTCTTCACGACGGTCGGACTCCCGCTTGGCCCGATCGCGATCGTGCTCACCCACGCTGTCTTCAACACATCGGTCGTCGCGTTGATCTGCCGTACGCGCCTCGCAGGCATGGATCGCACACTCGAGGAGGCAGGCGCCGACCTCGGGGCGGCTCGAGGCGAGCGCTTCCGTCGCGTGACGCTCCCGCTGCTGTTCCCCGCGGTCCTGGCCGGAGGCTTGCTCGCCTTCACCTTCTCGTTCGACGACGTGGTCCTTTCGACGTTCGTCTCGGCGCCTGGCTCCACGACCCTCCCCTTGCGCGTCTTCTCCGAGCTCCGGTTCGGGCTCTCGCCGAAGGCGAACGTCGTGGCGACCTCGATGCTGACAGTCACGTTGACGGCGATCCTCGTCGCCCAATACCTGCTCCGGCGCGCCGAGCGGCGTGCGGCTTCGCATGAGGTCGTCGGTGGCTGAGGACCGTGCGCAACTCGAGCTAGGTGCGCGGATCCGGTCGCTCCGCGAACGCCAGGGGCGCCCGATCCGCGCGGTCGCGGAGCAAGCGGGCGTGTCGGAGAGTTTCCTTTCGCAGGTCGAGCGCGGCGTCGCGAACCCTTCGGTGGCCTCGCTGCGCTCGCTCGCGGAGGCGCTCGGCGCCACGGTCGCCTCGTTCTTCGAGGAGGGCCGCGAGCCGATCGGTCACGTCGTGCGCGCGGCGGACCGGCCCAAGTTGATCCATCCGAAACGGCTGTGGGAAGACGAACTGCTGACGCCCGCGACCGCGCGCAAGCTCCAGGTGATCATGTCGGTCGTCGAGCCCGGCCAGGGCTCGGGCGACCAACCCTATACGCATGATTCCGACGAGGAGTGCGTGATCGTATTAGAAGGACGGCTTGCGTTCTGGGTGGCTGAGGACGCCTATGTGTTGGAGGCCGGGGATTCGATCCTGTTCGAGAGCCGTGTCCCCCACCGCAACCGCAACCCAGGGCCGGAGCCAGCCAAAGTGCTGTGGATCGCTACGCCGCCTTCCTACTGAACGACCTGCGGCTCCGCCAACCACTGATACCGTTCTCCCCACGCGGCCACGGGCAGTGGCCCTCGAAAGGATCCTGGCGGATGCAGATCCAGATCGACTGGGCCATCGTGATGGCTTCCGTGATCGTCGGATTCACGGTCGGAATGACCGGGATGGGCGGCGGCGCCCTCATGACGCCGATCCTCCTGATCTTCTTCGGCATCACGCCCACCGCCGCGGTCTCGTCCGACCTGGTCGCCGCGATGGTCATGAAGCCGATCGGCGGCGGGGTCCACATCCGGCGCAAGACCGTGCGTTGGGAGCTGGTCTGGTGGCTCTGCCTGGGCTCGATCCCGATGGCGTTCGCCGGGGTGTTCATCCTCCACTCGACCGGCGACAGCGAGCACATCCAGGACACCACACAGCTGCTCCTGGGCTTCACCCTGCTGTTGGCCGCGTTCGCGATGGTGTTCAAGGCATGGCTGCAGGGCAAGCGGAGCGCGACGGCCCGGCGCGAGGGGCGCGCCACGCACCTGGTCGGTGCGCCGATCCATGTGAAGATCCTGCCGACGGTCCTCGTGGGAGCCACCGGCGGCCTCCTCGTGGGCCTCACCTCGGTCGGTTCGGGGTCCCTGATCATCATCTGCTTGATGCTGCTCTACCCCGATCTGCGGGGGGCCGAGTTGGTGGGCACCGACCTCGTGCAGGCGGTTCCACTGGTCACCTCCGCCGCGATCGCCCACATCATCGTTCAGGACTTCGAGCTCGGATTGACCGCCTCGATCTTGATCGGGGCGATCCCCGCTGTGTATCTGGGCGCGCGCGCGTCCTCGATCGCGCCCGACGGTGTGATCCGGCCTCTCCTGGTGCTGGTGCTGTTGGCATCCGCGCTCAAGCTGCTCGACGTCGAGACCACGACGGTCGGACTGATCCTGCTCGGGATCATCATCGTTGGATTCCCTCTGTGGGGCGCGGTCGATGCCTCTGCCTATCCGGTCGATCGGTGGACGTCCCTCGGGATCGACCGGGAGCGCACGATCAGGCGCCAGGCGTTCGGTGCCCCCGTGTTGCTCGGGCTCCCATTCGCGGTTCAGTACTTCGCGCGGATCCGTCCCCGGCTCGTGGCGCTGCCGACCGCGGCCGAGGTCGAAACGGCCGCCATGCAACCAAGCGACCCCGAGGAGGGCTGACGATGTTCGAACGGATACTTGTCGCGGTCGACGGCTCGCGTGAGGGCGGCAAGACCGTCCCCGTCGCGATCGACCTGGCCACGAAGTACGGCTCGGCCGTGATGGTGGTGCACGTGCGCGAACACGGACGATATGAGGGTGCCGACGTGGACCTGGGTCCCGGCGCCGAAGCGGAGGACATCGTGGAATCGGTCCGAGGCGCGTTCGCCTCGGCAGGCATCGAAGCCCAGACCGAGATCAGGCGGGTGAGTCCCGGCGATACGCCCGAACAGATCGTCGGGGTCGCGAGCGAGTTCCGCGCCGACCTGATCGTGATGGGGACGCGCGGGATGACCGAGTGGAAGAGCCTGCTGCTGGGCGGCGTCGCGAACAAGGTGATCCACCACTCGATCTGCCCCGTCCTGCTCGTTCGCTGACGCGATTCGCGCCGGATGTCGACGCGCGACGATCCCGTTCGTCGTTGGGATGGCAGGGGTTGAACGGCCCACCTCGAAACCCACGAAAGGGGACCACATGGCGAAGAGATCCACCGCATCATGGTCGGTCGTCATCGAGAAGACGCCCGACGAGGTGTTCGACTACCTGGCCGATATCCGGCGCCACGCCGACTGGTCCCCGAAGGCCTACCGGATCGAAGGCCTTGCCGACGGCCCGGTGGGAAAGGGCACGACCTTCACCTCGTACGGTTGGATCCCCAGGGACGCCGACCACCGAAACGACGTCGAGGTCACCGAGTTCGAACGCCCCTCGCGGTTCGTCCTCACCTCGCGGGAGCAGGGCGAGGAGTTCTACAACCGCTATACCCTCACGCCCGTCGCCGGGGGCACCAAGGTCGATCGGACGCTGGACATGCCGACCCCGCCCGGATTCCAGGGTGTGATCTTCCCTCTGTTCCTGGGAGGCTTCATCAAGCCGGCCGTCGGCAAAGGCATGCAGATGCTCAAGGGGAACCTCGAGGGCGCCGGCCCGTCGTCCTGATCGTCGAGACGAGGCGGAGCGTCAGGTCCTGCCCGCGAGCGCCCGATCCACGGCGGCCTCGAAGCCCATGGGCTCGACGTCGGGGAACAACCTGTCAGCGAGGTCCGAGGTCACAACCGTCGGCGTGGCCAGGCCCTCGATCAGTGGCTGCGCGAGCGAGGACGAGACCGAGGTCGTGAGACCCGCCCAGTACGACGAAAGCTTCGGGGTGAGAACCGGCACCTCCACGAGCATCGGTGAGCGGCCCAGCCGGGCGGCCACGCGCTCGAGCATCGAACGGTAGGTCATGACCTCGGGCATGCCGATCTCCACGATCGGATGGTGCGGTTCGATCGCGACGTCGAGCGCCGCCTCGAGGTACGCAAAGACGTCCTCGCCGGCGATCGGCTGCGTCGGAGTCTCGGCCCACCTCGGCAAGACCATCGCCGGGAGCCGGTGGATGAAGTCCGTGAGCATCCGGAACGAAGCGCTGTCGGACGAGATCACCATCGCTGCCCGGAGTTCGATCACCTCCGGCCCCTCGGCCGCCAGAATCCGGCCGACCTCTTGCCGACTCCACAGATGCTTGGATAGCGCTCCTCGTTCATCGCCCAACCCGCTGAGGTAGACGATCCGCGCCACTCCTGCGGCGCGGGCTGCCTGCGCCAGGTTCCGCGCGCCTTCCGCATCGCGCATGTGGAACTCGTGCCCGACGCCGGCCTCCATCGAGTGCACGAGATAGACGACCGCCCGCACACCGTCGAGCGCCTGCGCGATGCTGTCGGGCCGAAGAACGTCGAGCTCGACCGCGTCGAGCCCGGGCCACCGCTCCACGAGGGTCTCGGGCCGCCGGCCCGAGACCCGGACATGCCGGTCCGCGGCTCGCAGCCGATCGGTCAGCTGGCCGCCCACGGCCCCGGAGGCTCCCGTCACGAGGATCAGATCGTCGGCCATCCCGGGAGTCTACGGAGGGATCGCGGAAGCGTCCCCGATTCGCCGGCCGGGCGCGCTCGGCATAGAGTCCCACCACCCACTCTGTCGACCCGAGGAGCGCACCGATGCAGGGAACCATCCGCGCGATCGTGACGGCGGCCATGGTCGGAGGGCTCGCGACGATCCCCATCGTCGAGGCGGGCGCGGTGTCCCCGGGACAGCCCACGATCGCGTTCCTGCGTCAGACCGGCACCGGATCCCGGCTCTTCCAGATGCGGCCCAACGGCACCGAGATCTCGCCGCTCGCTCCTCGGAGCGACTTCGCCTTGTTCGCCGTATCGATGTCACCCGACGGGGAACGAGTTGCGATGTCCCTGAATGCGGGCGGCTACGCGGACCTGTACGTGCAGCGGATCGGCGGTGCGACCAAGCAGATCACCGACACACCCCATCTCAACGAGTGGTCCCCGATGTGGTCGCCGGACGGCGCTCGGATCGTCTACACGGAGCAGGA
The DNA here is from genome assembly GCA_039933515.1 of Actinomycetota bacterium. Taxonomy (GTDB): domain Bacteria; phylum Actinomycetota; class UBA4738; order UBA4738; family HRBIN12; genus JAOUEA01. Next base: position 23,654 of record JBDTNY010000134.1, on the reverse strand, counting down.
CCCCGTGAACGGAGGCGCCTCGATCGTAACGCGGCGTACCGACGGCACCGGCCGCCGGGTCGTGTGGTCGAAGACGCTCGGCAGCGGATCCGACGCCAGCTGGTCGCCCGACGGCACCCGGATCCTCCTGAGCGCCGTCAGGACCGCGCCCGCGGCGCCGGGCGCCGTGGTCGATCTCGTGACGGTGCGCCCCGACGGCACCGGCAGGCGCTGGCTCACCGACACGCCCGCTCACGAGATCCCCGGCGACTGGTCGCCCGACGGCGAGAGGATCGCGTTCGTCCAGTTCGCGCCCAGCGGGGGCGACATCGTCCTGGTCAGCATGGGGGCGGCGGGCGGGGGCAGGCAGCTCGTGAGCGACCGCGCCCGTATCGCGCTCATGCGCGCGCTCTACACGCCGGACGGCAAGCGGATCGTGCTCGGCCGGTACGACACCGGCGGAGTCGAGCTGGTGTCGACGCCGGTCGGCGGCGGAGTGTTCAAGCAGCTCACGGAGACGGACAGTTCCTTCAACGCGTTCGACATGCTGTACCTCGCCGGCTGAACGCCCGCGTGCGGACGTCTTTCGCGTCAGGGAACCAGGCCAGCGGCCGCGACCCCCCGTACCGCGCGCACGATCCCGTCGTATCCGGTGCACCGGCACAGGTTCCCGGCGAGGGCGATGCGGATCTCTTCATCGGAAGGCGCGGGCGTCGCGCGAAGCAACGCGGTGGCCGAGATGAGCATGCCGGGCGTGCAGAACCCGCACTGCACACCGCCCTCCTCGAGGAAGGCGCGTTGGAGGGCGCTCAGTCCCTCGGCGTTCGCGAGTCCCTCGACCGTCGTGATCTCGCGGCCGTCGGCCTGGAGCGCGAGGTACGAGCACGAGTTCACAGGATCGCCGTCGAGCAGCATCATGCAGGCACCGCATTCCGAGTCGTCGCATCCCTCCTTCGAGCCGGTGAGCCCGACGGCCTCGCGCACCGCGCGCAGCAGGCTGATGTGGGGATCGAGCTGCACCGGGTAGGCGGTGCCGTTGACGGTGAGCGTGGCGTCGACCTTCATGAGCTCCTCTTCGTGTCAGGGGGCGCCGTGGAGCGCGGGGCTGGCGGGGATCGGGATGTGCTCGCCGCGCGCACGCGCGATCGCGCACGCGATCGCGCGCCTGGCGATGACGGCCGCCATCGCCAGGCGGTACTCCGCGGAGCCGCGGACGTCGCTGGTCGGCGTGGAGGCTCTGGCGGTGGCGCGTGCCGAGGCCTCGATCGCAGCGGGACCGCCGTCGGAGCCGATCAGCGCCTGCTCCGCGGCCGGGATCCGGCGGATCGTCGGCGCGACGGCGGTGATCGCGATGCGGGCGTGCGAAACCGTTCCGGCTTCGAGCGTGACCACCGCAGTCGCGCCCACCACCGCAATCTCCATCTGGCGCCGGTACTCGAGCCGCACGTAGCACGACCCAGTGCCCGGAGCGGGCGCCGGAAGTTCGATCGAGACCAGCAGCTCGTCGGCGTTCGACGAGGTGGACCCCGGCCCCGTCCACAGATCGGCGATCGCGACCGTGCGGGCTCCGGACGCGGAGCGGAGCGCGACCGAGCCGTCGAAGCAGAGCAGGGGTCCGCCGGCGTCCATCGCGGGCGACCCGTTCATCACATTGCCCCCGATCGTGCCCTGCGCGCGCGTCGCGTGCGACCCGACGATAGCCGAGGCGTCGGCGAGCGCGGAGAACCGCTCGCGCACGGCGGCGTTCGACACGATGTCCTGGTGCGTGGCGAGGGCCCCGAGTCGGAGCCCGCCACCGTCAGTTTCGGTGAGGCCGCTCAGCTCAGCGATCCGGTGGATCGCCAGGAGACCTTCGGGCAGCGGCGCCTTGCCTTGGCGCGCGCCCACGACGAGGTCCGTACCGCCCGCCACCGGGCGCGCGCCCGCCGCCATCGCTGTGAGGGCCTCGTCGAGCGTGGCCGGCGCAACGAACGTTCGCGTCATCGCGCGTCACCTTCCTGCGTGGCCCGCTCTCGTACGGCTCGCCAAACGCGCTCCGGCGTCATCGGCAGCTCGCGCACCGGGGTTCCGATCACCGCGGTGATCGCATTCGCGACCGCGCCCGCCGTCGGCACGCAGGGCGGCTCGCCGACCCCCTTCGACCCGTTCGGGCCGGCGTTCGGCGTATCGATCTCGACCCACTCGATATCCATCGCGGGACCGTCGGCGCTGGTCACGAGCTTGTAGTCGAGGAGGTGCGGGTTCCGCTGTCGACCCTGCTCGTCGAGCAACGTGCCCTCGGACAGGGCCATGCCGATCCCCATCGCGATCCCCCCGTACACCTGCCCGTCGGCCCCGATCTTGTTGAGGATCCGGCCCGAATCGTGGACGGCGGCGACCTGCAGCACGCGGACCACCCCGGTCTCGCGGTCGACCTTGACCCGTGCGGCGTGGGTGAACAGCTGCGGCGCCAGGAACGACTCGAACCCGAGCCGTCCCACGCACGACGCCGCCTCGACCGGCGGCGAGTCGGGCAGCGGGCCGGCGCCCTTGCCATGGATCGTGGTGGACGCCGCGATCTCGGCCACCGTCACCGCGTGGTCAGGCGAGCCCTTCACACGGACGCTGCCCTCGACGATCTCGAGGTCGTCGCGCGCGGCCTCGAGCTGTTCGGCCGCCGCATCAAGCAGCTGGTTCCGCACGTCGTCGGCCGCGTCGAGCACGGCGCGCACCGCGTTGAACGTGGTCTGCGATCCGGCCGACCCCATGTCCCACGGCGCGGCGTCGGTGTCCTGATACAAGATCTGGAAATCACTCGGCCGCATCCCGAGCACCTCTGCCACGTAGGCGGGCATCGCCATGACCGCGCCGGTGCCGTTCTCCTGGGCGCCGGTGACGATCGTGCCGGAACCGTCGGGGTTCAGTTGCACGTACGCGCCGGCGTTGGACGAGAAGCTGGGCCACCAGCCGCAGGAGAACCCGATCGCCTCGCCATCGGGAAGCTCCTCGCCGTAGCCGATCAGCTCGGCCGCGCGCTCGAGCGTCTCCTTGATCGCGATGTGATCGAATACCTGTTTTGTCGGACCTTCGTCCCCGTCGGCGATCAGCGTGCGCCGGCGGAACTCGAGCGGGTCCAGGTCGATCGCGCGAGCGACCTCGTCGACGTGCTGTTCGAGCGCCCAGCAGACCTGTGGCGCGGCAGGCGCTCGCACCGATGCGCTCGGCTGCGTCGTGGAGTAGTTCAGGTACGACTCGACGAACACATGCTCCATCTTGTAGGGGCCACACGCGTGCATCGCGGCCATCTGCGCGAGGAACCCTCCCTCGCCGCAATACGCGCCCTTGTCGAGCACGAGCCGGGCCTTGCGCGCAACGATCGAACCGTCGCGCCGCACACCGGTCTCGAACTCGAGCACCATCCCTTCGCGACGGTGGTCGATCGCGACGAACTCCTCGCGCCGCGAGAAGACGAGTTTCACGGGCCGCCCCGCGGCCTTCGCCAGCGCCGCGACGTGGGCCTCGAAATGGAAGTCGCACTTGGCGCCGAACCCGCCACCGAGCAGCGGCACGATCACCCGGACGTTCGCCTCGGGGATCTGCAGCGTGTGCGCAACACCCGAGCGCGCGATATAGGGAACCTGAGTCGACGACCAGATCGTGACCTTGTCGCCCTGCCACTGCGCGACCACCGCGTGCGGCTCGATCGGCACGCCGTGGGAAGGATCGGAGGTGTAGCGGCCTTTCACGACCACGTCGGCGTTGGCCATCGCCGAGTCGGCGTCGCCCTTAACGATCGTGGAGTAGCCGAGCGTGTTCCCATCGGCCACGAGGTTCTCGTCACGTTCGTTCGAAGCCCAGTCCTCGTGCACGAGGGGAGAGCCCTCCGCCATCCCGGCCACGTAGTCGACGATCGCGGGAAGCGGTTCGTACTCGACCTCGATCAGCTCGGCCGCGAGCGAGGCGATCTCCTCGGTGGTCGCGGCCACCCCGGCCACGATGTCTGCCTCGAAGCGAACGATGTCCTTCGCGAACAGGTAGCGGTCCTGCGCCATCTGGCCGTACTTCACGGCCGGCACGTCCTCGTGCGTGAGCACGGCGAGCACCCCGGGGAGGGCGCGGGCCCTCGACGCGTCGACGCGCACGATCCGCGCGTGCGTATGATCGGCGTACCGGAACCGGGCGTAGGCCTGTCCGGTGAGGGTCAGGTCGGCGGTGTAGCGACCTGAGCCGGTCACCTTCTCCTTGCCGTCGGGCCGGATGAACGCCTGCTGCTGGGGAGCGGTTTCAACTGACGCCAACGGGACTCCTTTCGAGCGGGGCCACAATCCTACGCCGGGAGGCGAGGCCGCGGCTCCCGGCCACCGATGGCGGCTTCAGGCCCCGAGCGGCGCGGCCGATGCCAGTCAGCGAGGTACCCTCGACGCTCACCGATCGCACCGATGCCGACCCCATGACCTTCCCCCATCGAACGTTCATCCGACTCGTCGCCGTCGCGGCGCTGACGTTCGGCGCGTCGATCCCCGCGCGTGCGGGCGACCCGTTGCCACCGTCCGCCGACCGCGAAGGCTCCCTCGGCGCTTCGGGTGAAGCGGCCGTTGCCTCCCAGGGCCTGTCCGGCCCGCGCTGGGCCGGTCCCACGATCCCGGGCATCGACATCTCGCATTGGCAGGGCACGATCGACTGGGCCAGGGTGGCCGGCTCCGGCAAGGCATTCGTCTTCATGAAGGCGACCGACGATGACAACTACGTCGACCCCACCTTCGCAGCGAACCGGGCCGGGGCACGCGCGAACGGTCTGCTCGTGGGTGCGTATCATTTCGCGCGGCCCGACCCGTCCACCGGAGATGCGCGGCGAGAGGCACGCTTCTTCGTCAAGGTCGCCGATCCATCGCCCGGATCCCTGCTCCCGGTGCTCGACATCGAGACGAGCCAAGGGCTGGACCAGCAGGGCGTCACGCGATGGGCACGGACGTGGGTCGCCGAGGTGCGCGCGCTCACCGGCGTGACCCCGCTCGTGTACACGAGTCCGTATGGGTGGCAGACCCGGACGGGCGATACCCGGCTCGTGGCGCGGGATGGCGCGCCGCTGTGGGTCGCGCACTGGGGCGTGTCGTCCCCGACGTTGCCAGCTGCCGACTGGGACGGGCACGGCTGGGTCGTGTGGCAGCACACGAGCGACGGGCACGTCGCGGGGATCGCCGGAAGGGTCGACCTCGACAAGCTCGTGGGCACGAGGCTCGGAAGGATCACGATCCGTCGTCTCACGATCGAGATCGACGGCAGCGCCGGACGCGTCTCGAGCCAGCCGGCCGGTTCGGGGTGTGCTGCGACCTGCGTGCGCAGCATGGACCCTGACGCCACGATCACGCTGACCGCCGAGCCCGAAGACCACGCGTACTTCACGGGCTGGACCGGCGCCTGCGCGGGTACCGATCCGTCCTGCACGATCCAGATGCGCGGGAACCGGAGCGTGGGTGCGCGATTCGTGACCGACATCGCCGCGCCGATCCCGGGATTCGCCTCGCCGTCAGGTTTCACCGATCCCGTGGCGGTCGCCTTCGATGAGCGCGTGCGCGGCGTGACGTCAGCCAGCATCGTCCTGCGACGAGCCACCGGGGAACGGGAGCCCACGAACCAGGGCTGCCGCGACGCCTCGGGGTCGTCGGTTCGCTGCGACGGCACCGTCGTGCGAGTGGTCCGGCTCACGTCCCACACGCCGCTCGTGCCGGGACGCGACTACGTCGTGGTCGTGAACCCCGCACGGGCCGACCCCAAGGTCCGCGACCGGGTGAGCAACGAAACGCCGGCGACCTCGTTCGCGTTCGAGGCGGACCGTGCGGTCGAGCAGACGCAGGCTCCGGTCGTGAAGCGACCGGCCGCCGCATGGACACAGGTGCGTACCCCCGACGCCTCGGGCGGGAGCTACGCCGTTTCGGGGCGCACGGGCGCGGCCGTACGGCTCGGCTTCGACGGAACCGGGATCGACTGGCTGACGGTGACCGGGCCGAACCGCGGCCGGGTGCAGGTCTCCGTCGACGGCGAGCTCATCCGCACCTGGGACCTCTTCGCTCCGGTGCGGACGTTCGGGGTCGTCCGCACGATCGGCGGACTCGCCGACCGTGCGCACGTCCTGCGGATCGTCGTCGTGGGACGCCATCGGCCGGGCTCGACCGGCGCGATGGTGGCGATCGACCGCTTCGACATCACCGGCTGAGGCGGCCGCCCGCCGCCTCGGGCCCTACCCCTTCGCCTTGCGGGGTTTCGCCTGCTTGACCGGCAGCTCCTCGACGAAGTCGAGAGACCGGGCCACCCAGGCGCGGACCCGATCCGGCTCGTCGCGCCAGGCCCCCGGCACCAGGACGTACTCCTTCATCTCCCGGCCCATCGGGGCGAACGGATGGCCGCCCTCGTCCAGGAGCGCCTCGCGGTCCTCGGGTTCGAGCCGCACCATCACGTCGGTCCCGAACACTCCCATGAACATGTTCCCGTTCACGAAGGCCGCGCGCTGCCCGAACATCGGGCGGATCGCCACCCCGGGGTGCTCGGGGACGAGCGACTCGAAGAACGCGAGCGTCGCGTCGTCCATCTTGGGAATCGAGCCGGTCATCGGTGACCTACCAGTACCGCGCCGTCGACATCGTGGTGACCGCTACGAGCAGCAGCGCGAGATCGATCTTCGAGAACTTCTCGAGGCTCGCCGAGATCGACGCCATCCGTGCGCCCTGTTCGGGGGAAGGGGTGCCTCCGCTCCGGCCGATCTCGGCGCCGAGGTCGACGAGGTTCTCCACGTTGCGGCCGACGCCGTACCAGCCAACCGCCAGCGCGGCGGTCGCGAACACGGCGCCGATCGTCAAGCCCACCCCGAACGACGAGCCGAGCCACTCGCTCAGCCCGCCGTACGCACCCATGTCGTGCAACCACAGGGTCCAGCCGGCCGCCACGTTGACGATCGACAAAACCTTGATGACCTTGGCGACCTTGCGTTTCTTCACGGCGACGTGCAGGAGCGGACCCGCACTCGGTCCGACCTCGGCCGCCGAGGGTCCGATGAACACCCCGAACAAGAAGGCGGATCCCACCCAGAGCACCCCCGCCACGATGTGGAAGAAGCGGAAGAACAGCATGAACAGTTGTGTCGCGATCATCGATACCCCTTCTGACGCCGATGTCGCGGGCCCGCACACGATAAGCCGGGGTACCCCTTAGGCGCCAGCCAGTGACGTGACCTTCGCCCCGCACCGTGCGGGCCCCCCGGCAGGATCAGGCCTTTCGGCGCTGGGGCAGGGTAGTTCCGACCGCCGGGAAAGGAGCGCGTCCATGGTTCTCGTGGCATACGCCAGCAAGCACGGATCCACCCAGGGCATCGCTGAGCACATCGCCCGCCACCTCTCGGAGCGTGGCGTGGCCGCCGAGGTACGGCCGGCGAGCGCCGTGACCGAGCTCGATCAGGCGGACGCGGTGATCGTGGGGAGCGCCGTTTACGCGGGGTCGTGGATGAAGGCGGCGACCGAGTTCGTTCACCGGTTCGGCGAAGAGCTGCCACGTGTCCCTGTATGGCTGTTCAGCAGCGGCCCCTTGGGCGAGGACGTGCAGGACGAGGACGAGCAGGCCAAGCAGCTCGACGAGCTCCGCCGAACGCTCCATCCGCGCGGACACAAGATGTTCTTCGGGGCGCTCGACCGGGAGCAGCTCAGCTTCGGTGAGCGGATGATCGCCAAGGCGGTCAAGGCCCCTGAGGGCGACTTCCGGGATTGGGACGCGATCGGCTCCTGGGCCGACGCGATCTCCGATGAGCTCGCCGCCACGGTCGGCTAGGAACGCCGAAGGGCGGGCGATCCGAAGATCGCCCGCCCTCTGGCCTTGGTGACGCGGATCATCCGAGGACGACCGCTGGTGCGGGGGGTCTAGTTCGCGTACGGGTCCGGGTAGCCGCCGTAGCCGGCGTTGCAGTGCGACAGGACGAACTGCGGGTTGTTCGGAGTCCCGGTGAACACGACCGACGCGGCCGTACCCGAGGCGATCGAGCCGAAGCTGTCGACCGCCCACGAGCCACCGCCGTTCTGCAGCATCGTGTAGGTCCGGCCGCCGATCGTGGCGGTGGCGCTCGTGACGCCCTTGCCCGTCAGCACCCAGTGACCGCCGTCGGAGCAGGGGAGGTTCTCCGAACCCTGGCCGCGCCACGTGAGCTGGCCGGCCGAAGCGGATCCGATGAGGCCGACGACCGCGAAGGCCGAAAACGCGAGAACGAGAAGTTTGCGCACGATCCGTGCTCCTTTCGAAAGCGGACCGACCCTCGGTCCACCGAACAAGGGGCAGCGTAGGAAGTGCGGACTACGGTTTCGCCCCCCATCCGGGGCACAACCCGGTGGCGAACGGCTCGATCTCGATGGACGTCGGTCCTAGGACGCACACCTGAGCGGAAACGGATCTGCACTCGACGCGACCGTCACCCGGTCACGAGCTTCTGTGTGAGCTCGGCGGGGTCCGCGACGGGACGGGCGAACGCCTTCGGGTCACACAGGTCGCGGACCGAACGGACCGAACGGAGGACTGCGCTCGGGCCAAAGGTCGGGTTGAAACCCGCGGGCCACCCGGGTACCATTCGAGCGCAGCAGCTGACCAGACAACTGGAGGCCGCGGCGCGGGGAGTTCGATCCCGGCGCTGCGGCTTTTTTCGTTCCCGAGGACGGTGGACACATGGGCAAGGGCAAGGGCGCAGTGGCGGATCCGGTCGACCTGATCGAGATCGACGGCGAATTCTGCGTGCCGTTCGCGGAAGGTCAGCGGCGCCACTACATCGACCTCGGACCGTTCGAGGTCGAGCGGAGCCCCTGGTACGTCGTCAAGAAGATCTTGCTCTTCGTCCCCGCGATGTTCCTGTTCATCCTCGCGATCCAGCTGATGAAGTCGGGCGCGGCGGCGGTGGGACCGTCGATCCAGGGGCAGTTCCCGTTCGCGAACGGCTTCTCGACGCTCGGCACTGGGTGGCTGGGCGCGTACTTCGTGCTGTCGGGCTCGCCCGTGGCTGCGACTGCCATCAGCCTGTTCGGTGCGGGTACGATCGACAAGCTCCAGGCGTTCACGATGCTCTCGGGCTCTCGCCTGGGTGCTTCCTTCATCGTCCTCGTCACGGGCTTCCTGTACGCGATGAAGCACAAGGACCGGCCGCGCGGCGACTCGATCGGCATCGGCATCCAGGCCATGACGATGACGGCCGTCACCTACATCCCCGGCATGCTGATCGGCTATTCGCTGATCAGGGCGGGAGGGCTCGACGGGCTGAACCTCCACTCGTCGGGGAAGATCGACGCGATCCTCAGCAAGCTCTGGGGCCCGTTCGTCGATCTGGCCGAGGCGCACCTGCCGGGCTGGGGCCTCTTCCTCACGGGCCTGGGCGTCATCCTGGTCTCGTTCAATCTGATCGACCGCGTGCTCCCCAGCGTCAGCAGCGATGCGACCGCCTCGAAGCGCCAGGCGTGGCTGAAACGGCCGTGGACGATGTTCGCCCTCGGGTGCCTGGTGGCGATGCTCACGCTCTCGGTATCGGTCGCGCTCACCGTGCTCGTGCCGCTCGCGGCGAAGGGATACGTGAAGCGAGACGAGGCGCTCCCGTACATCATGGGGGCGAACATCACGACGCTCGCCGATACGCTCGTGGTCGCGATGCTCCAGAAGACGCCGGTCGCCGCCCAGATCGTGCTCGCGGAGGCGATCGGCGTCACGATCGTCTCGCTGCTGATCCTCGCCTTCTTCTACAAGCCCGTGAAGACCGCTGTGATCGGGCTCGACGACTATCTCGTGGCGAGCAACCGCCGCCTCGCGATCTTCGTCGGGTGCTTGTTCGTGGTGCCGATCGCCCTGCTGCTGAGCGGCCTGGTCTACTCGCCGCTCGGGTAGGGACGGTTCTGCCCGCCGGTGTCGCGCGGTGCGCGACCGGGCCGGCGGACGTTGGTACTATCGCCGACGGAGCTGACCAGACACACTGGAGGCCGCGAACCGGTGCCCGCACCGTGTCGCGGCCGTTTCCATCTGTGGAGGACGAATACCTGTGGCCGATCGACCAGCACCAACCCCCGGTGGACAGACGCCGAGTGAGGTCGACGCTCACCTCGCCGGTCTCACCGACGACGAGCGCGAGGTACTCGCGAAGGTCGCGGACATCGTCCGGAAGATCCAGTTCGGCACCGTCGTGCTCGTGATCCAGGACGGCAAGGTCGTGCAGATCGAGATGGCGGAGAAGTTCAGGCTCCGATGAGCGGCGTGATCCAGCTCGAGCCGGGTATGGCCGCCATCGCGCCGGCGAAGTTCTCGATCCGCGACCTCGTGAAGACCCGGGTGCGCGGGGCCGGCACCGGCGACGGTGAGTCGTTCGTTGCCGTCGATCATGTGACCTTCGACGTGCGCCCCGGCGAGTTCCTCTGTTTGCTCGGTCCCTCGGGGTGCGGTAAGACGTCGATCCTCCACATCCTCGCCGGCCTCGACGACCCCACCAGCGGGGAAGCGCTCCTGGACGGGCGCCCGATCACCGGCCCCGGCCCGGATCGGGCCGTACTGTTCCAGGAGCCAGCGCTCTTCCCGTGGCTGAGCGTCGCCGGCAACGTCGAGCTCGCGCTCCGGCTGATCGGTGTTCCCGAGGCCGAGCGACGCGATCGGGCGATGCATTGGCTCGAGAACGTGCATCTCGGGAAGTTCGCCGACGCCCAGCCGCACGAGCTGTCTGCGGGGATGCGGCAGCGAGCGGCGCTGGCGCGGGCCCTCGCGGCCGAGCCCGATGTGCTCCTGGGCGACGAGCCGTTCGGCGCGCTCGACGCACAGGCACGCGAGCTGCTGCAGGACGAGGTTCAACGGGTCTGGGCCGAGCGCGAGGGGCTCGCGACGTTCGTCTTCGTCACCCACAACGTGCGCGAGGCGGCGCTGCTCGCCGATCGCGTCCTGGTCATGTCGGCGGCGCCGGGGAGGCTGCTCGAGGAGGTCCGCATCAGCTCGCCGCGCCCCCGCGCGCTCGACGACGTGCTCGTGGCACGGGTCGTCTCCGAGATCCACGAACAGTTGATGCGGGAGGTGGACAAGGGTGTCGCGCGCGAGATGGATCGCTAGGGAATTCGGCCCACCACTGGCCGGCATCGTCGGCTCGATCCTCGCGTGGGCGATCGTCGCGTCCCTGACCTCGTCGTCCGCGATCCCCTCGCCGCTCGCGGTCTGGGACAGGTTCGTCGCCGGCATGCGGGACGGTTCGATCCCCGATGCCGCCGCGAAGACCATGATCCGTCTCGCCTTCTCGTTCGCCTCGGCGATCGTGATCGGCACCGGGATCGGGATCGGGCTCGCGCTGAACGAGTTCGCCCGGCGCTCGATCCGACCGCTGATCGTGGCCCTGCAGATCACGCCCTTCATCGCGTGGCTGCCCATCGCGGTGGTCTGGTTCGGCGCGACGGAGCGCGCCGTGGTCTTCGTCACGATCGTCGGCGCGTTCCCCTCGATGACGCTCGCCACGATGGCCGCGATGCGGCAGGTCCCGCCGCTCTATCGGCGCGCCGGCCGCACCCTGGGCGCCGAAGGCTGGACCTTGTACCGGCGCGTGATCTTCCCCGCGGCGCTGCCCGGGTTCATGATCGGCCTGCAGCAGGCGTGGGGCTTCGCCTGGAAGGCGCTGACGGCGGCCGAGCTGCTCGTGGCCGCCGCTGGTGCCGCCGGGCTCGGACACCTGCTGGCGGAAGCGCAGAACGATGTGGCGGCGCTCTTGGCGGCGCTGGCTGTGATCGTCGCGATCGGCGTGTCCGTCGATTACCTCGTGTTCGGTCGCCTGGATCGGCGCATCAAACGCCGCCGCGGCCTGCTCACCGCGGACTGACGCGGGCGCGAGCCCGGGCGCGGAGCCGTCCCTACGCCGTCTCGATCCGGAACCGGATCCGCACGTGGGTGTGGTACTCGACGATCTCGCTTCCTTCGACCTTGGCACTGGTCTCTAGGATGTCCATGCCGTCGATGCCGCGGATCGTCTTGGCCGCCTCGGCGAGCGCCTGCTGCGCCGCGTCGCGCCACGACTCCCCCGACACGCCCACCAGATCGATCGTCTTGATGACTCCCATCGCTAGCCTCCTTCGTAGACACCGATGAACCGCAGGAAGTTCTTCGCGATCTGCGCGGTGGCCTCCGCACGAGGCATCGCGCCGTCGACGAAGAATTTCAAGGGGTTCCACCAGATCGACCGGCCGATCGCGAAGCCGAGGTACCCGGGGACCTCTCGGGCGGCGCGGAGCCACGCATCGACCGCCGCGTCGTCGGCACCGCGACCGAGCACGACGCAGCCCACATGGTCCCGGCCCGCCATGCGGCACTGCTCGGAGATCATCGCGCAATCCTCGGGATCGTCGACGCCCTCGATCTTCCAGACGTCCGCCTCGACCCCGCTCTCCTGCAGCTCGGCGATCGCCACTCGCATGAGCGCGGGCCGCACCTCCCGATCGAACCGCCCCGCATCGTGCTCGACCGTCTCGAGCTGGTGGGGTTCGGCCGGTACCAACAGCTCGAACAGGAGCCGCCGGTCGGTCGAGTGCAGCCAATCGGCCAGCTCCTTCAGCTTCGCCGCCTGCCGCGCGTTCACCGCACCGTCGCCCTCGGGGTTGTAGCGGACGAGGACCTTGGCGAACGACGGGTCGAACGAGGCGATGTGTGCCGCGTATTCGGTCCCGTACTCGAAGTCGAACTCATCCTGCCCCGATCGCTCGACGGGCATCGAGAGCGGCATGCCCATCGCGCCCGCCTTCTGCGCGACCTCCGTACCGAACTGTTCGTCGACCAGGATGCCTGCCGCCGCCGGGTCGGCCCCGGCCTCCAGGGCCGCCAGCATCCCTTCGAAGATGACCCGCTTCGCATCGATGATCCGGCGGGCGTCCTCGGGGCCAGCCATCCCCTCGATCCCGAAGAACCCCTTCACGAACGACCCACGATGATCGAACGCGAGGATGTAGAGCTTCCCGTCATAGCCGAGCGTCATGGGTTCTCCTCCGGGTGCAGCGTCATGGTGATGCTACCGGCTCGGCCTGCTCGAACGGATCGACCGGTGTCAGCATCTTCACGGCGACCGGTGCGGCCGCGACGCCGAACCGTTCGGCGTCCGACGGCGATCCGACCACGAACCCGAAGTGCATCGGAACGGCGATGGCCGGCGCGATCGCCCGAACCAGTCCGCCCGCCTCCTCGGGGTTCATCGTGAAGTGGCCGCCGATCGGCACCAAGGCCACGTCGGCTCGGATCGTCTCGAGCTCCGCGAGATGGTCGGTGTCGCCCGCGTGGTAGGCCGTGACGTCCCCGAGCTCGATCACGTAGCCCACCCAACGGTTCGCCTGCGGGTGGAACGCCAGCGCCTCCTCGCGCGTGTTGTAGGCGGGGACAGTCGTGAACGGCACCCCTGCGAGCTCGTGCGACTCGCCGGGCGCGACCGGCGTGATGTTCCCGGTGAGCTCGGCCGCGACGTCGTGGGGCGCAGCGACGACCGTGTCGCCGGTGCTGAGCCGGGCGATCTCCCCTGGCTGGAAGTGATCGAAGTGGGCGTGGGTGATCAAGATGAGATCGGCCGGCGCCGCGTCCTCGGCCGTACCCCACGGGTCGATATAGAGCGTCCGTCGGCCGTCGGTCCAGCGGAACGCGGACTGACGGAACCAGGTGAACCCTTCGAGCACGATGCCCTCTTTCTGCTCACGGCTGCCGTAGTGTGGCAAGCTCCGTGACCGAGCGCGACCCCATCGACGGCGTGCCCCTGACGATCGCCGACGGCAGCGTCCGAGCGAGCGTCTCGCTCCTGCGCCGCAATCGCGATTTCCGGCACCTGTTCTTCGCGTCGGTGATCTCGCTCGGAGGCGACTGGTTCCTGTTCGTGGCGATCAACGGCCTGATCCTGGACACGACCGGGCGCGCGATCGACGTGGGCCTCGCGATCTTGTCTCAGGAGCTCGCGTTCTTCCTCGCCTCACCCTGGGCGGGCGCCCTCGCCGACCGGCTCGACCGCAGAAAACTGATGATCGTCTGCGATCTGGCGCGGTCGGTCGTGTGCGTGGCGTTCTTGCTCGTGGGGCCGGACACGATCTGGCTCGCGTTCCCGCTCCTCGCGATCCTGTCGATCTTCGCGGCGCCTTTCGACCCGGCGTCGTCGGCCGCGATCCCGAACCTCGCCGCGGGCGAGGACCTGACGATCGCGAACGCCCTCGGCGGGTCACTCTGGGGAACGATGCTCGCGGTCGGCGCCGCGCTCGGCGGTGTGGTGGCGACCGTATTCGGCAACCAGACGGCCTTCCTGGTCGACGCGGCATCCTTCCTCGTCTCCGCATGGCTCTTGTCGGGGATCCGTCGGCCGCTCTCCGAAGACCGCGAGGCGAAGGAGCATCCGGGCACCCTCGAGTCCACGGTCGAGACCCTCCGATACGCACAGGAGGACCACCGCGTGCTCTCGCTGATCGGCGTGAAGGCGGGGTTCGGCCTGGCGGCCGGCGTACTCGTCCTGATCCCCGTGTTCGCCAAGCAGGTCTTCGGGGCCGGCGACATCGGGTTCGGCACGCTGATGGCCGCGCGCGGGGTCGGTGCTCTCGTGGGTCCCTTCATCGGCCACCGGTTCGCCGGGCCCGGGCACCGACGCATCTTCCCGGCGATCGGGATCGCGCTCGCGGTGTTCGGCCTGAGCTACATGGCCTTGGGCCTCGCCCCCACGCTCGTGACCGCGGCGGTCGTGATCTTCGTCGCGCACCTGGGCGGTGGCTCGCAATGGGTGCTTTCGAGCTACGGCCTGCAGCGACTCGTGCCCGACTACATCCGCGGACGGGTGTTCGCGGTGGATTTCGCGATGGTCACCCTCTCGCTCGCGGGCTCGAGCTTGCTCGCGGCCGCCCTCTCCGATTCGGTGGGGCCGCGTGCGGCAGCGGGCATCCTGGGGGGTGTCGCGGTGGCGTGGTCCGCGGCGTGGTGGGTGCTGACGCGAGCGGTTCGGCGCCGACCGCCGTTCGACGAACCGCCGGCCTAAGGGTTTGCGTCCGGACGAGGTCGCGCCCTATCCTCGCGGTCCCCCGGCCTCGAGCGGAAGGAACCCGAGATGCGACGATCGCTCCTTCCGGTAGCGACGGCGATCATCCTCGCGCTCACGGCGACCGCGGCCCACGCGGCCGCGCCCTCCGAGTACGTCGACTCGCGCGCCGACGAGAACCAGGTCGCCACCGCCATCGGGTTCCGCGCCTACGGCGTCGCCCCGCACGGGACGAGCCATTTCCGGGTCCGGGTCAGGGAAGGAGGGGTCGGCGCCTACTGGGTCGGCTCGACCTCATCTGTCTCGCTGGTGGGCACGATCGACATCGGTGGCCTGCTCGGCAACGTGATGTCGTACGCCTACTCTCCGTCCCAGTCGAGCCCTCGGTTCGACGTGCGGCTCTGGGATCTCGTCGGTCAGGCCAACCTCGCGCTTCCCGCCGGCATCAACACCGCGAAGGACGAGGAGAACCCCTCGCTCTCGGGCGACTACCTGCTCTTCGGAAGAGGGCCCCGGGCGACGACGTTCTCCCAGCGGGTCCTGCTCTATCGGTTCTCCACCGATAGGACCGTCACGCTCGCGGAGGCGCCCGCCGGGGGGAACGTCACGGCGAACGCCGCGGCCGGCGACTGGGACGTCTACACCGTGTGCAAGGCCAACTGGGTGTGCAACGTGTTCCGCTACCAGCTCTCGACGGACCAGACGGTGAAGATCCCTAATCCGGACCGGGCCACGTACTGGCCCACCGTGACGACCGACGGAACCGTGTACTACGTGCTCGGGAGCCCCGACTCCTGCGGCTTTCACACGAAGCTGATGCAGTGGAACGGTGGCGCGGCGGCGGCCCTCTACGTGTTCCCGAACGGGAGCGATGTGGGCCAGATGAGCATGGTGGACGAGGGCGCCGGGCCGGTCGTGTACTTCTCACACGTGCGCTGCGGCGCCAATGCCAGGTTCGGGATCTGGCAGATCAAGGGCTAGGCACCCGCCGATCGAACCCGATCAGTCGTCGGGGCGATCAGGCGGCGGCGTCTGCGTCGGGTCCGACGGGGTCACCGACGACTCCGATCCGCGCTCGCCCTCGAACGAGACCGAAGGACCGGGCTGCGAGAAGTTCACCTGCGGCGGGCCGCCCTCGCGGATCGTCTCCTCGACCTCGAAGAACTCTTCTTCCTTGAACCCGAACATGCTCGCGATCAGCACCGACGGGAACTGCTTGACCCTGCGGTTGAAGTCGCGGACGTTCGCGTTGTAGAACCGGCGGGCGGTCTGCAGCCGGTCCTCGGTGTTCGAGAGCTCGGCCTGCAGGGCCAGGAAGTTCTGGTTCGCCTTGAGGTCCGGATAGGCCTCGGCGACGGCGAGCAGCTCGCGCAACGCGGCGATCAGCGGTCCCTCGGCAGCGGCCTGGGCGGCCGGCGACCCGGTCGCAGAGGTCGCCATCGCCCTGGCCTTCGTGACGTTCTCGAAGACCTCCTTTTCGTGCGTGGCGTAGCCTCGCACGGTCTCGACCAGGTTCGGGATCAGGTCGTACCGGCGGCGGAGCTCTGTATCGATGTTCGCCCATGCATCTTTGACAAGGTTCTTCTGGGAGATGAAGCGGTTGTACGAGACCACGGCGCCGATGGCGACGAGCACAAGCACGCCGAGCACGATCCAGATACCCATATCGGTTCAGTCCTCCTCGAGCCAGCGATCAGGCAGGAAGCCTAACCCAGGAGCAGGCGCGCGAGCCCGGTCACACGTCGTCCCCGATCGGCTCGGGTGACCACCGGCCCTGCAGCCAGCGGTCTTCGTGCGGCCCCTTCGTCGGGCGGGGCGGGTAGAGGCTCGCCACGACCTGCGGGACATGACGCCGCATCGCGCGGGCGGCTTCGAGCAGGAGCAACACTTCGCCAGCGGGGAGGAGGGACGAAATCAGGAGCATCCGATCCTCGTTCACGAGGATCGAGATCCGGGGAGGGAGGGTCATCGTCGCGCGCATCATCCGCTGGTCGAGGAACGCGACGGCGAACCTGCGGTCGTCGGCACGCACGTCGAACCGCCGATTGAACGACTCGAGTTCGAGATCGAGTCGTTCGCCGCCGACGAGCTCTCGAACCTCGTCGGCCACACCGTGCGGCGCCACGTCGAGCCGCCGGCACGCGAAGGGCAGCGCGACGATCGCGCAGCTGAACCGGCGGATGACCGGCATACGATCTTCACCTGTTCGCTCCTCCAGCCAGTAGTCGAAAGCGCGCGCATCGTCCCCGTCGTGGTCATTCCAGACGACGTTCTCGGTGCCCCGGCTCGTGCCGCGGCCGAAGAGCCGGAACGGCAGCCAGGTCGTGTCCGAGAACGGATCGAAGGTCGAGAATTCCAGGGAGGCACGCGTGCAGAGCAGCATCAGCTGGCGTTGCCGGTCACGCCGGTGCCGAGCGCGCCACGCAGCGACGACGACCACGACGATGGTAATCGCGATCCAGGTCACACTCGTCATACAGAGAACGGTCGACCTCGCACCGCGCCGGCTTGACCCCTGGAGATCGCTCCTGCGCGGCGGCCCGCATCCGCGCCTCCTACAGCGCCGTCTGCGACCTGATCGTCAGCTCGTCGATGCCCATGTGGATTTCACGTCCTGGAAGTCGGTCTGGGTCATGCCGTACATCGCGAAGTCGCGTGGCCGCTCCGCCGACGGCATGAACCCACGGAGGACGCCCTCGAACCCGAAGCCGAGGAACTCGGCCACGCGGCGCATGGCCGAGTTGCCGACGTCGGTGGACAGCTGCACGCGATGCACGTCGCCCGCCTCGAAGAGCTTGGCCGTCAGCTGGGCGACGGCTTCGCGGCCGATGCCGCGACCGCGGTCGGCCGCCTCGAACAGGCCGATGCCGATCTCGACGACCCCCGCCGGGAGGGTGCCGTGCGACCGCCGTGCTTGGATATCCCCGACAAGGATGCCGTCGGCCTCGACGGCGAACAAGAGCCCGGCCGGCGTGTCGGTCCACGTGCCCGAGTTCGCGACGCGCTGGGCCACATGCTCACGGGTCGAGGGACCCCACGACGACCCCGCCGCGATCTCACGTTGGCGCCGGGCCCAGAGCCCGTCGACCTCGTCCGCGCCGAACGAGCGGAGCACCACGGTCACCGCAGGTCCTCCCACGGGAACCTGCCCGAGGTACGCATCGGCACGATCGCGGCGCTGATCCGCCGACCGGACATCGGGATCGCACGGCGCGCGAGCTGTGTCTCGAGCCCGTCGATCCGATCCTCGAGTGCGTCGATCTCGCGCTGTAGCTCGATGATGCGCTTCACGCCGGCGAGGTTGATCCCCTCCTCCGTGAGCGACTGGATCGTCTGAAGCCGTTCGATGTCGGCCTGTGAGTAGCGGCGCGTGTTCCCCGAGGTGCGCTGCGGTCGCACCAGGCCCTTGCGCTCGTAGATGCGGAGGGTCTGAGGGTGCACGCCTGCAAGCTCCGCCGCCACGCTGATGATGTACACGGCTCGAACGTGGGCCGCCCGCGCGGCGTCGGACGTCCGCTCGTCGATCGCGCGTTCCTCGTCTCGACCTTCGATGGTCACGTCACGACACCCCCAGCCCCTCGCGCGGGGAGCTTGCCTGCGCGTCCTGCAGCTGCTGCAGCAGCTGCTTCTCCTGTTTCGAGAGCTTCTCGGGCACGTCGACCGACGTCGTCACGAGCAGATCTCCGTGCCCCTTGCCCCGCGGCGCGCCCTTGCCCTTGAGCCGAAACGTCTTGCCGCTGGGCGTTCCGGCGGGCACCTTCAACGTCACGGGTCCGTTCAAGGTCGGCACCTTCACCTGCGAGCCGAGCGCCGCTTCGGAGAAAGTGATGGGCAGCCCGAGCGTCAGGTCGTCGCCCTTGCGCCCGAATAGCTCGTGCGGACGAACGTGCACGCGGACGAAGAGGTCGCCCGCCGGTCCCCCGGCGCCACCCGGCTCCCCGCGACCCTTCAGCCTGATCCGCGCCCCATCGTGCACACCGGCGGGGATCTTGACCTGCAGCGTCCGGGTCCGCCGCTCTGCCCCGGCTCCGCGGCAGGTCGGGCAAGGAGACTCGATCATGCGACCGGTGCCGTGACACTCGGGGCACGGCTGCGCCATCGAGAATACCCCTTGATTCACCGCCACCTCGCCGCTGCCCGCGCACCGCCGGCACGTCACGGGCGTGGTGCCAGGCTTCGCCCCGGTCCCCCGGCACGTCCGGCACGGCGCGGGTCCCGTGATCGCGACCGGAACGGTGGTGCCGCTCATCGAATCGTCGAACGACAACGTGAGGTCGGTCTCGAGATCGGCGCCACGCCGGCCGGCACGACGGCCATCTCCTCGCCCTCGACCGGCCCCGGCCGACGCGCCACCCCGGCCGCCGAACATCCCGAGGAGGTCGTCGAGGTCGAACGGCACTTCCTCGTACCTGACCCCCCCGCCCGGCCAGGTCCCTGCTCCGCCACCGGCGCCCGGCCAGCCCCCGGGACCGGCGGCGCCCGCAGCCCCCATCGCTCGGACCTCGTCGTACCGCTTGCGCTTCGGTTCATCACCCAGCACGTCGTAGGCCGACGCGATCTCCTTGAAGCGCTCCTCGGCGCCGGTGTTGCCGGCGTTCGTGTCCGGGTGATGCTGTTGCGCGAGCTTGCGGTACGCCTTCTTGATGTCGGCGGCAGAGGCGTTCTTGGCCACGCCGAGGACCTGGTAGTAGTCCTTGTCGAACCACTCCCGGCGCACGTCGTCGGCCATCGAACCTCACCCCTTCCGTCGGTCGCTCAGCGGTGTTCCACGCGAACGCCCGCGGGGCGAAGCACCCTGCCTTTCAGCGTGTAGCCAGGGCGCAGCACGTCGACGACAACCGGCTCGCCCTCACCGTCGCCCGTCTGCAACAGGGCCTCATGGAGCTCGGGGTCGAACGGCGCACCCTCGGCCGGCATGCGCTCGAGCCCCTCGGCCTTCAGCGCGTCGGCGAGCTTCGCGTACACCAGCTCGACACCCTTGACGAACTGGTCGAAGTCATTCGTCTCGTCGGCCGCCAGGAGCGCAAGCTCGAAATCGTCGAGCACCTCCAGCAGGCGCCGGGCCACGGGCATCGCGCCCAGCTCCGCCAGATCCGTCTGCTCCTTGACCACGCGCTTGCGGTAGTTGTCGAACTCGGCCTGGAGTCGGCGCAGGTGGTCGAGGTACTGCGCGGCCTCGCCCCGGGCCAACTCAAGCTCGTCGGCCATCTCGGCCCCGTCAGACTCCACGGTCTGCGCCGGTCCCGGCTGGACCTCCGGCGCGGCTGGCGCCGCCCCGGCCGGTGAGGCCGGGGAGGTCACATCCGAGTCGGCGAATCGCCGCCGGTCTGTGATCCGGAGCCGGGGCGCTTCGTCGGAACGTTCGCGGTCGTCGCTCACTTGGCAACGACCTCGATCGGCCGCATCGCTTGCCCGACCAATCGGTCGAACTCTCCGTCGAAGGAACGGGGCTCACGGAACGGATCCCACTTCGTCAGCATCACGATGCACCTCCTTCCTCGATGATCTCGCCCTCGACCACGTCGTCGTCGGACACGTCCTCGGCCGTGGCGCCGTCACCGGCCTCCTCGGTCGACGCGGCCTGGGCGGCCTGCTGGTTCTGCACCATCGCGGTCCCCACCCGCTGGAAGACCTCCATGAGGGCGTCGGCGGCCGCCGTGAGCGTGGCTGCCTCCGCGCCTTCGTCCTTCAGCGCGTCCTTCAGCTCGTTGCTCTTGTCGGTCAGCTCGGCCCGGTCGGCGTCGGGGATGTTCTCGCCGTCGTCGGTCACGAACTTGTCCACCTGGTACGTGAGCTGGTCTGCGCGGTTGCGGGCTTCGGCGGTCTCCCGACGCTTGTGGTCCTCGGCCGCGAACTTCTCGGCGTCCTGCACCATACGCTCGACCTCGTCCTTGCCCAGGGCCGTGCCACCCGTGATCGTCATCGCCTGCTCCTTGCCGGTGGCCAGGTCCTTGGCGCTGACGTTCACGATGCCGTTCGCGTCGATGTCGAACGCCACCTCGACCTGGGGCATCCCCCGCGGCGCGGGCGGGATCCCCATCAGGTGGAACCGCCCGAGCGACTTCACGGCCGGGGACATCACGGTCTCCGCCTCCCCCTGGAGGACGTGGATCTCGACCGTCGTCTGGTTGTCGTCGGCGGTGGTGAACGTCTCGGACTTCCGTGTGGGGATCGTGGTGTTGCGTTCGATGAGCTTCGTGAAGATGCCACCCTTGGTCTCGACACCGAGTGAGAGCGGGGTGACGTCGAGCAGCAAGATGTCCTTGACGTCGCCCTTGAGCACGCCCGCCTGCACCGCGGCACCCACGGCGACGACCTCGTCAGGGTTGACGCCCTTGTGCGGCTCCTTGCCGCCCGTGAGCGACTTGACCAGCTCGAGGATCATCGGCATCCGGGTCGAACCGCCGACCAAGATGACGTGGTCGATCTGCTCGGCGGGCTTGCCCCAGTCCGCGATCGCCTGCTCGAACGGCACCTTGCACCGCTGCACGAGATCCTCCGTCATGCGCTCGAACTCGGTGCGCGTCAGCTTCTGCTCCATGTGGAGCGGGCCGTCGGCTCCGGCCGAGATGAAGGGCAGGTTGATCGTGGCCTCGGTGACCTGCGACAGCTCGATCTTCGCCTTCTCCGCGGCCTCCTTGAGACGCTGCACGGCCATCCGGTCCTTCGACAGGTCGATGCCGTGCGTGTTCTTGAACTCCTTGACGATCCAGTCGATCACCCGCTGGTCCCAGTCGTCGCCGCCCAGGTGGGTGTCGCCGTGCGTCGCCTTGACCTCGAAGACGCCGTCGCCGATCTCCATCAGGGAAACGTCGAAGGTGCCCCCGCCCAGGTCGAAGACGAGGACCGTCTGCTCGGTGTCTTGCTTGTCGAGGCCGTACGCGAGGGCCGCGGCGGTCGGTTCGTTGATGATGCGCAGGACCTCCAGGCCCGCGATCTGCCCGGCCTCCTTCGTGGCCTGGCGCTGCGCGTCGTCGAAGTACGCGGGCACCGTGATGACGGCCTGCGAGACCGAGTCGCCGAGGTAGGCCTCCGCGTCACGCTTCAGCTTGAGCAAGATCTGGGCCGACACCTCCTGGGCGGTCCAGGCCTTGGCGTCGATGTCGATCTCCCACTTCTCGCCCATGTGCCGCTTGACCGAGCGGACGGTGCGATCCGGGTTCGTGATGGCCTGTCGCTTGGCGACCTCGCCCACCAAGATTTCCCCGTTCTTGGTGAAGCCGATGACCGAGGGCGTCGTTCGCGTGCCCTCGGCGTTGGGGATCACAGCCGGCTCCCCGGCTTCCAGCACGGCGACCACGGAGTTGGTGGTGCCCAGGTCGATCCCTACCGCTCGTGTCATATTCACGCAGCTCCCTTCGGGTGGTTCACACTTGCGGGGCCCGTTCTCCGGCCCCCTCTGACAACGCGTCAAGGATAAGACCTGAGCGTGGCATTGACAAGTTTCTTAGTTGCACGATAGCCCCCCCCTCCGTCGGGGACCCACCGTTCGCCGCCGCGAGGGTCATCGGTTGGTCCGAACGGGTAAAGGCCGGCGCCCTGCGAGCCGAAAAGGGACTAGAACCAACGGCCCCGATCGAAAAAGGAATGACTGAGGATGCGGACCAGCCACGCCCGCGCGTCTGAGCGCGTAACCCCGGCCGTCGAACGGACGGTCGAGTCGCTCATGCTCGAGGAACGCACGAAGTGGGCGATGCACATCCACGACGGGCTCACGCAGTCGGTGACGAGCGCCGTCTTGGAGCTGCAGACACTCCGCCATCGGATCGAGGCCGAGCCGGGCATCGCGCTGGACGCGCTGCAAGAGGTCGAGGACGCGATCCGGGTCGACCTGAAGAAGATCCGCGAGGTGCTCTTCGAGCTCGAGCGGGGAGAGCTTCGAGCCGAGCCGCCGTTCGCGATGTTCATCGCCGACCTGGTCGAACGCTGGAAGCTCACCGCCCGGGTGTCGGTCGAGGGCGACTTCGACGCGATCCCCGAGGCGATCCTCGACACCGCGCACGCGATCGTGTCCGAGGCGCTCGCGAACGCCGCGAAGCACTCGGGCGCTCCCGACGTGACGGTGAAGGTGATCGCCGGCGCCGAGACGCTCCGCATCGAGATCGAGGATCGCGGCCGTGGCATCGTGGCCGTGACGGACGACGACCCGCACTTCGGGCTCCGGTTGCTTCGGACCCGCACTGAACAGCTGGAAGGTTCCATCCGATTCGAGTCGACGCCCGGGAGTGGCACGCGAGTTGTCGCGTCCCTCCCCGTCGGAGGGCGAGGTGATCAAGGATGAAGATCTTGGTGGTAGATGACCACGCCCTTGTGCGGCGTGGGATGACCTACGTGGTGAAGGAAGGATTCCCCGATGCCGAGGTGATTGAGGCCGAGTCGACCGTTGCGGCGCTCGAGATCCTCCACGGCGGCAAGCCGTTCGATCTGATGCTGGTCGACGTCCGGATGCCCGACCTGGACGGGCTGGAGCTGCTGCGGTCCGTGAAGGCGGAGTGGCCCGACGTCCCGGTGATCATGCTGTCAACGTATGAGAACGCGCCGTACGTTAAGCGCGCCCTCTCCGACGGCGCGGCCGGCTACCTGCTGAAGGACGCCACGCCCGAAGACCTCTCGCAGGCGATCAACGTGGCGATGTCGGGCAGCGGCAACGTGCTCAGCCCCCGCGTGATCCAGAACCTGTTCG
>JBDTNY010000133.1:0-12143 GCA_039933515.1 Actinomycetota bacterium | reverse complement strand
TCGTCTCCGACGTGCCCGCCGCGACGCGACCGCGTTTGGTTGCGAGCACGTAGCCGCCGGCCGATCCGGCCACGAGCGCGATCGCCCCGACCACGATCCACCCGGCCGCCGACGAGGCACCCTCCCCGTCGCCGTTGGCCGCGGCGTGCACCTGCGGCGGTGTCGCATCCATGACGACGCCACTCCCGGAGCCTTCGCCGTCTCCCACGACGATCGCTCCGGTCATGCCGGGGTGGTACGTACAGGCGAAGGGGTACACCCCCGGCTCCGGGAACGAGGCGGTGAAGCGGTCGCTTTCGGAGAGATCGTCGAAATGCCCCCAGCCGTTCGCGACGACGTTGTGAACCATCGGGTCACGGTTCACGAACGTGACCGTGTCGCCCGGGGAGATCCGCAGGATCGTCGGCGTCATGCAGGCGTCGATGAGCTCGACGGTGTCGCCGGATCCCTCCGTGGCCCCTCCGTAGCACCCTCCTCCCCCCCCGCGTTGCTGATGACCGGCCCGAACAGCGTGATGCCGAGCGCCGCTCCCGCGACGAGCACCATCTTCCGCGCCTTCATAGGAACCCCCTCGCCCATCCGAACCCCTTCGCCGACTGCCACGGATACACCGGTCGCGGCGCCTCGGTTCCCTCGCTCAGGGGACGCTGTCGGCGACGTCGATCGCCTCCGGTCGAGAGAGCTCGGCCTCGAGCCGGAACGTGTCCTCGCCGTGCTGCCACACCAGGATGTGGCCGTCGACGCTGAACGCTCGGAGCGTTCCATCGATCGGGATCCGGAACTCGTGGGGACCGTCGATCCAGTAGCCAGGTCCGATCGCCAGCCTTACCTGCCGCAACGTTCCCGCTTCCCCGTTCAGCACCTTGGTGGCGACCTCCGCCTGCCCGTGGAACTGGATCAGCAGGGCTCCGAACGAGGTGCCGTCGATCGCGCGGAGTCCCGGTTTCGCGTCCCAAGCCATGGCGATCCAGGGAGCCGTGTCGAGTTGATCGAACCCCACCTGCCCCTGCTCGGTCCACACAACATCGGGGAGGCCGAGGTGCCGAGGGACGCGGGGCGTCACCCCGGTCAGTCGGGCGGACTCGGCAAGGGAGACGGGCCGGCCGAGGTCGTCGGCCGTGATGGCGTCGGTCGGGAGCGACGTGGGGCGGCCCGGGATCGAGATGATGGTGACGGCGCCTAGGTCGATCGCGAGTTTGGCCGCGAGCGCCACGCCCCCGAGCAGCACCAGGGCCACTGCGATCAGCACCACGAGCCGCCGCCGGCGGGGAAGGGCGGGCCAGACCGGGTTCACACCGGGGCGCGGGCTCGTGGTGGCCACCGACCGACGGACCGCGGACTCGAGGTCCGGGGTCGCCGGCCAACGGAGATCGGCTCCAGCCGCGCGGAGCGCCTCGGCCAGCGCCTCATCGTCGAGCCTGCAGAGGCGATCGGCGCTCACGATCGCGCCTCCGGTTCGGTCCGGGCTCCTTGGTCGAGCTCCTCGCGGAGCCGGCCCAGGGCACGTGACATGCGGGACTTCACCGTCCCGGGGCGGACGCCGAGCACCTCGGCCGTCTCGGCCTCGCTCAGATCGAGCAGCCAGCGGTAGGCGATCACCAGGCGGTCGCGCTCGGGCAGCCGCTCGAGCGCCCGGGTGAGCGCCTCGGCGTCCTCGCGCGAGAGCGCCGCGGCCTCGGGGGACGGGGCCGCGTCCCCCGTGCCGGCCGCGGCCGCCTCGCGCAGCGCGAGCGCGTCGCGCCGCCGGGTCGAGCGGGCACGGTTGCGCGCCTCGTTCGAGACGATCCGCAAGATCCACGGCCGGAACGGCGAGCCCGCTCTGAACCGGGGCATCGCACGCCAGGCCTTCACGAACGCCTCCTGCACCGCGTCCTCCGCCTCGCCGGGATCACGTGCGATCAGCCAGGCGACTCGGAACGCCGCCTGCTGGTGCTGCGCGACGAGCGCGCCGAACGCATCCGCGTCGCCGCCGCGTGCGCGCGCGACCAGCTCGTGGTCGTCCAGTGGTCGGCCCTCCACCGCGTCTCCTGTCGGTGGTTCCTACACCGCGACGGTCTCCGAGGTTCCCCGAGGCACGCCCGAGTTCAGCTCGAGGCCGCAGCCCCGCCACTCCCGCCTGTGGTCTTGGCCACCTCGGTGAGCGCCGCGACGCCGGCCACGAGCCCGGTCAGCTCCATCGGCACGACGATCTTCGACGACGGCGAAACCCCGAGCGCCTTGAGCGCGTCCAGGTACTGCAGGTGCATAGTGTTCTCGCCCACCTGCGTCGCGGACGCGTTGACGGTGGTCAGCGCGAGCGCGAACCCCTCTGCGGTCAAGATCGCGGCCTGCCGCTGGCCCTCGGCGCGCAAGATCGCGGCCTGCTTCTCGCCCTCGGCGTTCAAGATGGCGGCTTCCTTGTTGCCCTCGCTCACCGTGATCGCCGCCTGCTTCGCGCCGTCGGCCTCGGTCACGACGGCACGACGGGTCCGCTCGGCCGACATCTGGCGGGTCATGGCCTCCTGCACCGCGGCCGGCGGGATGATCTCGCGGATCTCGACGTTCGTGACCTTCACGCCCCACCGCTCGGTGACCTCGTCGAGCTTGGCGCGCAGCACCTGGTTGATCTCGTCGCGCTTGGCGAGCATGTCGTCGAGCGGGATATCACCGATCACGGCGCGCAGGGTCGTCGACGCGATGTTCAGGGCAGCGCCGGCGAAGTTCCCGACCTCCACCACGGACATCCGCGGATCGAACACCTTGTAGAACATCACGAAGTCGACCGCGATCGGCGCGTTGTCCTTCGTGATCGAGTCCTGCCGCGGGATCTCGAGGTAGAACTCGCGCAGGTCGACCGTGACAGCCTTGTCGATGATCGGGATCAAGATGATGAGCCCCGGCCCTTTCACGCCGATCACACGGCCGAGCCGGAAGACCACGAGCCGCTGGTATTCGCGGACGATCCTGACGGCCTGGGAGAGGAAGAAGACCACCAGGACCAGGATGACGACGAGGCCGATCAGGGCCGGATTCATACAGGATTCCCCTTTCGTTCCGGCGTCGCCGCCGGCGTCGGTGCTTCGGTGATCGGTTCGACCGTGAGCGTCAGGCCGTCGAGCCGTGTGACGCGGATCCTCGCGCCCGTCGGGATCCGAACGCCGGGCGAGATCGCCCCCCATTCCTGGGCTGCCACCCGCACGATACCTTCGGGATCGAGCCCGCCGCCGATCACGACACCCTCACGGCCTACGATCGCCTCGGGTCCCTCGGGCGGCGGCATGTGCCGGATCGCCATCAGCTTCGCGACCGCCAAGCCGAAGAACGCCGCCACGACCAGTGCGACGGGCGCGATCACGAGCGGCGAGACCTCGACGCCTCCGGCGCGGTCGTAGAGGAACCACCCGCCGAGGACGAGGCACAGCACCCCGGCCGCGCCCCAGACCCCGAGGCCCGGCGAGCTCACCTCGACGAAGAACGCGATCGCGGCGAAGACCAAGAGCAGCACGCCGATCAGCCGAACCGGCAGCAGCCCGAACGACACGATCGCGAGTATCAGCAACACGGTGCCCACGGTGCCCGAGAAGATGTGTCCGGGCACGATCAGCTCCAGAACGATCAGTATCAGTCCGAGCCAGAAGAAGACGAAGGCGAGGTTCGGGTCGAGCAGGTTGTGCAGGAAGCCGACGAAGCCTCCCATCGGCGCGTCCTCGAGGACCCATCCGCTCGTGTCGAGCGTGGTCGCATCGCCGGTCGCGAGCCGCACGCGCACCCCGTTCAGGTCGGTGAGCAGCTGCGTCTCGGAAGGCGAGATGACGTCGACGATCCCGCCCGCCCGCGCCTCCTCGGCCGTGATGCTCGCGGCCTCGCGGACGAACGACTCCGCGATGTCGGCGTCTCGGCCGTACGTCTCGGCGATGCTCCGGATCGAGGCCGCGGCGTCGTTCACCGCCTTGTCGGAGCCGACCGCGCCGTCGAGGCCGACGGGGGTGGCGGCGCCGACGTTCGTGCCCGGCGCCATCGCGGCGACCGGGCAGGAGAGCAGCACGAACGCGCCCGCAGATGCCGCGCGGGCGCCCTGCGGCGCGACGTAACAGATCACGGGGATCGGGGAGGCGAGCACGGCCTGCGTGATCTGTCGCATCGACGAGATCAAGCCGCCCGGCGTGTCGATCTCGATCAGCACCGCGGGCGCGCCCGGGTCCTCGGCCGCCCGGCCGATCGCGCCCTGCAGGTAGTCGGCCACGAATGGGTCGACCACGCCGTCGAGCTGCAGTCGCGGGATCGTGGTGCCGGCCGATTGCGCGGTGGCCGGTCGCGCGAGCGAGAGGCCGGCCGCGACGACCAGGGACGCCGCGAGCGCGAGCCTCGAGGCCCTTGTTCGTCTCCCGCGGTGCCGCATCGACATATCCCTCGTTCGGCGGATGTGACGTTTCGGTTCGAACCGAGCGTACGCCCGGGGCGAACCCCGTGCAGGTTCGGACGGCGAGGCCGATAATCGTCGGGTCATCGCGCCCGCAAGCCGCAGACCGCGCGGCGCCCGTATATCGAGAGGAAGCCGAGTGTCCACTCGGAGCGACGGACCACTCCTCCCACGAGAGGAACAGCAACTCATGGAAGGCCTCCTCGCCGGAAACGACGACGCGATCCGGACGCTCTACGGCCGCTTCGGCCGCCCCGTGTTCTCGCTCGGGCTGCGGCTGCTCGGCACCCGGGAGGCGGCGGAGGAGCTCACGCAGGACGTCTTCGTGATGGCGTGGCGCAAGGCCGCGCGGTTCGATCCCACCCGCGGGCGCCTGTCGACCTGGCTGATGACGATCGCGCACAACCTGGCCGTCGACCGGCTCCGGCGCGAAACCGGCGTGTCGCGTCCCACCCTCGTGCTCGTGGACGAAGTACCCGATGCACCTGGGGTGGACGAAGAGACGCTGTTGATCGAGCGCGACGCCGCGATGCGCGCGCTCGCCTCGCTGAATACCGCCGACCGGCAGCTGATCGCGCGTGCTTACTTCCGCGGGCTCACCGCGCGAGAGATCTCCGAAGCCGATGGGATCCCCTTGGGCACCGTCAAGACCCGGCTGCGCGCCGCGATGATCAAGGTCCGCAAGGCGAACGAGGGCAAGGAGCTCATGTGAACTGCGCCGGCGTTCGCGACCAGCTCACCGAGCACGCGCTGGGGGTCCTGTCCGTGCGCGACGCGGCCACGGTCGAGCGGCATCTGCAGTGGTGCGCGGCGTGCCGGAAGGAGGCGGGCGATCTGCAGCGCGCCACCGCGGTGCTCGCGTTCTCACCCGCGCCCGCCGAGGTGCCCGCCGAGCTGCAGGATCTCGTGGTGGCGCGCGTGCGCTCGGTCGCAGGCGTCCGGACCGCGCCGCCCGCGCCGCGCCGCGCCCGGCTCGCCGTCGCGGCCGTCGCGGCCGCGGTCGTCGCCGTCTCGGGCCTGGGCTGGGGCGCCGTCATGGCGGGACGGGCCGCCCGGTTCGAGGCACGCGCCGACGTCGCGACGATGCAGCAGCGCACGGCGATCGAGGAATTCCAACGGCTGGTCAGGAGCGCCGAGTTCTCCGATCCCGCCGACAAGGTATACATCGGGCGGCTGCTGCCCGCGCAGGGAGCGGGAGGCGGAGGGGCCGCGATGACCCTGGTGTCGCCCTCGATCATCGATCTCGCGATCGTGATGGTGAACGGGGTGCCGCCGGAGCGCTGGTCGACGCTGCCGTTCACCGTGCATCTGACGGCGGCGAGCGGCGCGCGACTGAAGGTCGGCCGGATCGACGCGCTCGACAGCGGCGGCGCCGACACGATCTCGCGGGAGTTCAATCGAGATCTGTCCCTATTCGACCGCGTGGTCGTCGTCGATGCCCAGGGCCGTGTCGTGATGTCGGGCCCGCTCGCGACGAAGGCCGACGTGGCCTCGCCCTCCCCGTAGCGCCGCGTATCCTCGGCGCATGCGATTCGGGTTGAGCCTCCCGCATTACGGCTTCTCCTTGCCCGGCGGGGAGCCGCTCACCTTCGAGGCGACGGCGGCCTGGGCCCGGCGGGCCGAGGAGGCGGGGTTCGACTCGGTCTCGGTCTCGGACCACTTCTTCTACTCGTTCGGCCGCTACGGGGCGGACCCGGCGCCGATCGCGGCGCTCGAGCCCATGACGGCCCTGGCGGGGCTCGCGGCCGTCACGGAGCGGGTCCGCCTGCAGACGCTCGTCCTGTGCGCACCGTTCCGCCATCCCGCGATCCTCGCGAAGATGGCGGCCACGATCGATCTCCTGTCGAACGGCCGCCTCGATCTGGGGCTGGGTGCGGGCTGGCTCGAGGACGAGTTCACGGCGTTCGGCTATCGGTTCGGCTCGGTCGGGGAGCGCTTCACTGCCCTCGAGGAGACGTTGGCGGTGCTCGACGCGTTGTTCGCCTCCGACGGCGCCCCCGTCACGTTCGCGGGGCCCACGGTGTCCCTGAGGGACGCGCGGCTTCTGCCCTCGCCGGTGCAGCGGCCGATCCCGCTCTGGGTGGGCGGCAAGGGCGGACCGCGTCTGCTCGGGCTGGCCGCCCGGTACGCGGCCGGCTGGAACATGGTGTGGCGCGTGGCGCCGTCGTGGTACGCGGAACGCACAGAGGCGATCGAGGCCGCGCGCATCGAGGCGGGCCGCGACCCCGCCACCTTCCGGCGCACGATCGGGCTCTACGCGATCGTGGGTGAGGACGAAGCCGACGCGCGGTCGGCCTTCGAACGGGGCCGGGCGGCGATGCCCGGCGGCGCGATGGATGGTGAGACCTACGGTTCGTGGTGTGCGGACACGCTCTCGGGCACGCCCGACCAGGTGCGCGAGCGGATCGAGGCGTTCGAGGCGCTCGGGGTCGAAGAGATCGTGATCGCGCCGTGGGTCCTGCCGTTCGCGGTGCCCGAGCCGCGGCGGTTCGAGGTGTTCGCGGAGCAGGTTCTGGCGCCGTTGCGCGCCTCGGGCCGATGACTCCGCGCGACGCGGCTCTCGCCGTCCTGCGCGCGTCGGAGGGGCCGTTGCACTGGACCGTCGTGTTGGACCGCGCGCTCCGCTCCGGCCATCTCGATCCGTTCTCGACGCCCGATGTTCGCGGCGCGATGCTCGCCGGACTCCGCGAGCTGGCGGCCTCCGGCGAGATCGCACGCGTCGAGAAAGGCGTCTTCGCGCAGAAGCCCGCGCGCGACACCGAGGGGAACGCCTAGCTCGCGGGGTTCTTGCGAGGGCGCCCGCGCTTCTTCGGGGTGGCTCCCGAGGCCTTGGGGCGCGCGGCGGCCTTGGGGCGCGCGGCGACCGTGGCGCCCTTGCGACGTCCCGGGCGCGGCTTGCGCGCGCCGGCCACGAGCTCGCCGACGTGGGAGCCGCAGAGGTCCTTCACGAAGTTGCCTCGGCTGGTCTTCATCGTGACGGTTTCGGCGGCGGGCTTGCCGCAGGCGTCACATACCAAGATCGTTTTCTCGGCCATTCCCTGTGCCCTTCGACGCTCGACGTCCCGAACGGGCTCATGCGCGCTCATCGATCGATGGTGCGTAGCCTAGTGCAATCGGTTCGATCCGGTCGTCCGCCTCGTCAGCGGCGGTATTCGATCGCGGAGAATCGCTCGAGTTTCTCGAACTTGTGCTCGGCCTCCACCCAGCGAACGGTCCCCGAACGGGACCGCATCACCATCGAATAGGTGGACGCGCCGTCGGGCCAATACCGCACGCCCCGCAGGAGGTTCCCGTCGGTGATGCCCGTGGCCGCGAAGAACACGTGCTCGCCGCTCACGAGATCGTCGGTCGTGAGCACCGCGTCGAGATCGTAGCCGTCGTCGATCAGCGACTGACGCTCCTCGTCGTTGCGCGGGTAGAGCTTGCCCTGCATGGCGCCACCGAGGCACTTCAGGGCGGCGGCCGCGATGACGCCCTCGGGGGTGCCGCCGATCCCGTACAGCATGTCCACGCCCGAGCGCGGGGTCGCGGCCGAGATCGCTCCGGCGACATCGCCGTCGCTGATCAGGTAGATCCGGGCTCCCGTCGTGCGGATCGTCTCGATGATCGCCGCGTGTCGCGGGCGATCAAGGACCTCGACCGTGATCTCCTCGGGGCGGACACCCTTGGCCTTGGCGACGCGGCGCACGTTCTCGTCGGGCGGCAGGGTGATGTCGATCGCGTGGGCGGCCTCCGGACCGGTGGCGACCTTCTCCATGTAGACGGCCGCTCCCGGGAAGAACATCGTGCCTCGCTCCGCGAGCGCGATCACCGCGAGGGCGTTCGCCTGACCGACTGCCGTGAGCGTGGTGCCGTCGATCGGGTCCACCGCGACGTCGGTGCCGGGCCCCTCGCCGTTGCCGACCTCCTCGCCGTTGAAGAGCATCGGCGCTTCGTCCTTCTCGCCCTCGCCGATCACGACGACCCCGTTCATCGAGACGCTGTCGATCATCAGCCGCATCGCGTCGACGGCGGCACCGTCGGCCAACTCTTTCTGGCCCCGCCCGATCCAGCGACCCGCGGCCAAGGCCGCGGCCTCGGTGACGCGGACGAGTTCCATCGCGATGTTTCGATCCGGGCGCTCGGTCATGGTGGGTCCTCCCCGTGGTCGGCGCGCCGCCCCGCGGCGCTGCCTCATCCTACGGCGAGGGCTGGGTGGTCAGCCCGGGCGCGAGGTCTCGCTCGGCGTACCAGGCCAGTGTCGAGCGCACCGTGTCTTCGATCGGGGTGTAGGCGAGCCCGAGCTCGCGCTCGGCGAGCGAGCCGTCGTAGCGATGTCCGTGGAGCAGGGTCCGTGCCACCTCGGGGCACATCGGGAACTGCCGGCGCGTGAGCCTGCCGAGCATGCCGCCCACCGCGCCGGCGAACGTCACGACCGATCTCGGCGCGTACCGGACCCGTTTCGGGTGGCCGCACGCCTCGCGCAGGAGCGAGACCGCCTCGGCGGTCGTGAGGGTCGCACCGCTCACGAGGTACCGGCGCCCGGACACGCCGTGGGTCTCGGCCAGCAGGTGCGCCTGCGTGCAGTCGGCGACGTCGACCACGGACAGGTGCGTGTCGACCAGGACGGGCAGCTTGCCGTTCACGAGGTCGATCAGCAGCCGCGCCGCGCCGCCCACGCGCCCGGGGCCCTGCACCGACGACGGGTTCACGCACACCAGCTCGACCCCGAGGGTCTTCGCAAGCTCGAGGGCGCGTCGTTCGCCGAGGAACTTCGAGCGTTCGTAGTCGGAGAGGAACCAGCCCCGATGCGGCGTGTCCTCGCGGGCAAGGACGCCGCCGGGCTCGCCGATCGTGGCGGCCGACGACGTGAGGACCACGCGGCGCACGCCCGCCGAGGCGGCGGCGCGCAGCACGCTCGCGACGCCGTCGATGTTCGCGTGGAGCATCGCCGACCGGTCGCGGACGCAGGTCGAGTTCACGCCGGCGACGTGGAACACCGTGGCGCAGCCGCGCATCGCTCCAAGGAGCGTCGACGAGCTCTCGAGGGCGCCGCGCACGATCTCGGCGCCCGCGTCCTCGACGGCGTCCGCGGCGTCGTCGCTCCGGGCGAGCGCGAGCACGTGCCGCCCCTCGCCCGCGAGCCGGCGCACGATCGCACCCCCCACGAACCCGGACCCACCGGTGACGAAGACCGTGTCGGCGGCGGGGGTCGGCGGCGAGGTCACCCGATCACACCCCGGGTGTGCCGGCGCCGCGCCGCGTCAGCAGGCCGCGGAACCGCGCCAGGTACTCGACGGCCGACGCGACCGTGACGACGGCCGCGATCCACATCGCGAGATCGGCGATCGCGTTCCCGCCGACCGTGACGGCGGGCCACGAGATCGCGAGCACGATCGCGATGAACTGGACGTTGGCCTTCAGCTTGCCCCAGATCGACGGCGGCATGGCGGTGCCGTCGTGAGCGCTGATCACGCCGCGCAGCCCCATGATGATCAGCTCGCGCCCGACGATCACGAACGCGATCCAGGCCGACACGTGGCCCACGTCGACGAGCGCCAGCAGCACGCCCGACACCAGCAGCTTGTCGGCGGTGGTATCCAGGAAGTTCCCGAGCGCCGAGGTCTTCTTCCAGCGTCGTGCGAGGCGCCCGTCGAAGAAGTCGGTGGCCGCGGCGAACGCGAAGAGCAGGGCCGCCGCGGGGCGCGCCCAGCTGGGGTCGGTATCGGCGATCACCAGCGCCATGACCACCGGGGTGAGCGCGATCCGGAGGTAAGTGATGGCGGTGAGGAAGGCCGCGGCACGGTCGTCGGCGGTCGTCATCGCGTGGCGGGCATCGTAACAGTGGGTCCTCTTAGGGGCGGCCCGCTTCCCGGGCGCCGGTGCTCCCCGTCGCCGGTCAGGGCGCCGCGAGCAGCGCTCGCACCTCTCCCGCGTCGGCGCATGCGAGGGCGCGCTCGGCCAGGGCGCCCGCCTCGCCGGCGTCGGTCGCGCGCACGGCCTGCTTGACGCCCGCGATCGCCGGCGCGCTCATCGACAGCTCGCGCACCCCCAGACCGATCAACAGCGGGGTGGCCGCGGCGTCGCCCGCGAGCTCGCCGCACACGCCCACCCAGCGCCCGCGCGCGCGCGCGCCTACGACCGCGGAGTGGATCAGGGAAAGCACCGCGGGGTGCAGTGCGTCGGTGAGCGCGGCGACCCGCTCGTTGCCCCGGTCGGCGGCGAGCGCGTACTGGGTCAGGTCGTTCGTCCCGATCGAGAAGAAGTCGCACTCGGCGGCGAGCGCGTGGGCGGCGAGCGCGGCGGCGGGCACCTCGATCATGATCCCGACCTCGAGGCGGGCGTCGGCGGCGAGACGGGCCCGCTCGAGCACTTCGCGGGCGCGCCGCAGCTCGTCGCGCGTCGCGACCATCGGGAACATCACGCGCACCGGGTGGTCGGCGGCTACGCGCAGGATCGCGCGCAGCTGGGCCTCGAGCATCTCGGGCTGCGCGAGTCCGAGCCGCACCCCGCGCACCCCCAGGAACGGGTTCTCCTCGTGCGCCTGCCCGAGGTAGGGGAGCGGCTTGTCGGCGCCGGCGTCGAGCGTGCGGATCAGCAAGGGCCGACCGGCGAGCGCCTCGGCCGCCGCGCGGTAGGCGGCCTCCTGCTTGTCCTCGTCGGGCATCCGATCCCGGCCCATGAACAGGAACTCGGTGCGGAACAGCCCCACCCCGTCGGCGCCCGACTCCACCGCGGCGGGAACCTCCGCCGGTCCGCCCACGTTCGCGGCCACCTCCACGACGATGCCGTCGCGCGTGACCGCGGCGCCGTCGGCGCCCTCGCGCGCGAGCGCGCGCGCCGCCGCGAGGGCCGCAGCCTCCGTCTCGAGCCGCGCGACATCGGAAGGGGAGGGATCCACGTACAGGTCGCCGGAGCGCCCGTCGACGGCCACGGTCGAGCCTTCGAGGAGCTCGAGGGCGGCCTCGCCCAGCCCGACCACCGCGGGGATCCCCAGCGCGCGGGCCAGCACGGCTGCGTGTGAGGTAGGCCCGCCGCGCGCGGTCGCGATCCCCCGCACCAGCGCGGGGTCGAGGCCCGCGGTGTCGGCGGGGGTGAGGTCGGCGGCCACGAGCACGCCCGCCTCGTCGATCCGGGCGTGCGGCTGCGCCACCCCCAGCAGCCGCGCGAGCACCTGCGCGCCCACGCTCCGCAGGTCGTCGGCGCGCGCCCGCAGGTACTCGTCCTCGAGGCCGTCCCAGGCGGCGGCGGTGTGGTCGATCGCGTCGCGCCAGGCGCGTGCGGCCGATCGGCCCTCGGCGTGGATCGCGCGCCGCGCCGGCGCCAGCAGGGCCTCGTCGCGCAGGAACAGCAGGTGCGCGTCGAAGATCCCCGCCTCGGTCTCGCCCGCACGCGCGGCGACGGCGTCGCGCTGGAGGTGCACCGCCTCGGCGGTGGCCGCGAGCGCGGCGTCCAGGGAGTCGGTCTCGGCGCGGGGATCGTCGGCGGCGTCGCGGTCGATCGCGAGGGCCGGCACGTGGCACCGGCGCACGGCGCCGATCGCGATCCCCGGCGAGGCCGCGAACCCGCGCACGACGCCCTCGGGCGTCGGCCCCGCCGTCGGGACCGGGCGCTCGGGTACCTCCGAGCTCGTGGGCACCTCGTCGAAGTCGCGTGCGGCGAGCGCCTCGATCGCGGCGAGGGCCTCGGCGACCTGGGCCTCGCCCGCGGCGACCTCGAGCTCGTGGCCTTCCGCGGCGCCCAGGGTCGCGACCGCGTTCAGGCT
>JBDTNY010000132.1:0-5001 GCA_039933515.1 Actinomycetota bacterium | reverse complement strand
TCGTCACGTAGCAGTAGTCGAGCTCGCCGAGATGGGCCACCTCGCAGCTACCAGACCGCCCAGACGACGAGCGCTGCGATCACGAAGAGCGCCACCCCGAAGACGATCAGATCTGCCTTCTTCACCTTGCCGGGCTGCTGATAGTTGAAGCCCATCTCGCCTCCCTCAGGCTCGATAGTAGGCGCGGAAGGCAGACTCGGAGAGCCAGTAGAGGTGCTGGCGGACCGTCGAGGCCAGCGACCGAGCCTCCGCACCGTCACGGCAGGGCCGCCGGACCACGGTCGCCCCGCGTCGATCGAGCACCACCACGCTCGACCCGTCGGGGTCGTCGAGGATCTCGACCTCGTAGGCCTGGTCGGCGGCGGTCGCGGCCCGGGCGACGCTCACCCTTGCGTGATCAGGTTCTGCTCGAGGCGCTCGATCGCCGTCTTCAGCGATCCGAGCACCGTCCCGGCCTGCAGGGTGAACTCCGGCCGCAGGTTCGCCACCTGCTCCAACGCCTGCTCGAGCTTGTTGCCGGCCTCCTCGGCCTCCCGCAGCGCGTTCACCAGCGTGACGGCGTAATCGGACTGGAACGGCTGGCCATCCCACGGACACACGCCGCCGCCCTCGATGACCTGCTCGACCATGAAGGCACGGCCGTCCCGCTTGCAGGTTCCCTTGATCTTCACGCGCTCTCCTTCTCGGTGACGAGCTCCAGCAGTCGGTCGGCGAGCTCGAACGGGTCGACCGGCCTCACGAACCATGCGTCGGCCCCCGACCACTTCGCGAGCCACGTGTCCTGCGAACGCTCAAGCAAGATGATGATCGCGCCCGTGAACGGCACGACATCGTCGCGCAAGGCCTTCGTCAGGGCGAACGCCCCCGCGCGCGAGGCGATCTCGTCGGCGACGACCACCTCGGGGCGGTCTCGGAGCGCGGCCCTGATCCCGAGCTCGCCGTTGGCGGCGGCCCGGAAGCGGAGCTCGCTCCCGAGCCGGCGCTCGATGCTGCGAACGGCGAGCGCCATCAACTCACGCGAACGGGGGTCGGGCGAGACCAACAGGACTTCCACGGCACGGATGCTACTACGGCCCAAGGGCGGGCTTTGCGGGGCCGTCGGGCCTCGGCTACGCTCCGGCCCGGCGGCCGCACCGCGTGCCGCGACAGGAGGGACCGTGGACACGGATAGCACGAAGGTGGCCGTCGCCGAGTTCGTCGCGACGTTCGCGCTGGTCTTGATCGGAGCGGGGTCGGTGGTGTTGTACGCCTCCGGGAACCTCGACCTGACGGGCGTGGCGCTCGCGCATGGGCTGGTGTTCGCGATCATGGTCTCGATCACGGCCCATATCTCCGGTGGCCTGGTGAACCCCGCCGTCGCGATCTCGTTATGGGTGACGGGCAAGCTCCCGTCGACGCGAGCCGCGGTGTCGATCGTGGCCGAGCTGCTCGGGGCGATCGCCGGGGCATTCCTGTTGAAGGCGCTGGTCCCGGGGGACCTCTTCGATGTCGGCCACGGAGGCATCCCCGCCCTCGGTGACGGTATCGCCGTCGGTAAGGGGATCTTGATCGAGGCAACCACCACGTTCCTCCTGGTGTTCGCCGTTTTCGGCACCGCGGTCGACGACCGGGGCCCGTTCTCCAAGACCGCCGGCCTCACGATCGGGCTCGTGATCGCGTTCGACATCTTGGCCTTCGGGCCCTACACCGGCGCGGCGATGAACCCGGCGCGATGGTTCGGTCCCGCGGTCGCGACCGGCGACTACGCGAACGCGCTGGTGTGGATCGTGGGTCCGGTCGCGGGCGGCATCATCGCCGGTGTCACGTACTGGACGGTGTTCCTGCGTGACCGCGAGCCGGCGACCCCCTAGCGGATGACCGCGGAGATCTACCTCGATCACGCCTCCGCCACGCCGCTGAGGCCGGAGGCCCGCGAGGCCTTCCTCACGGCGCTCGACCAGTTCGGTGATCCGCTCAACATCCACGCGCCCGGCCGGGCGGCTCGGCAGCTGATCGACGACGCACGCGCGACCGTCGCGGGCGCGATCGCCGCCCAGCCCGATGAGCTCGTCTTCACTTCGGGCGGCACCGAGTCAGTGGCGCTCGCGATCTGGGGCGGAGTGCGCGCGATGCGCGAGCTCGGCACCCGGATAGTCGTGAGCGCGGTCGAGCACCCTGCGGTGGGTGGCGTGGGGCACGCCCTCGAGAGCGACGGGTTCGAGCTCATCCGCATCCCGGTCGACGAGTACGGGCGCGTGGACCTGGACATGTTCGCGATGGAGGTGCGCGTTCCCGGCACGCTCCTGGCCAGCGTGCAGCACGCGAACCACGAGCTCGGCACGATCCAACAGGTCGCCGAAGCCGCACGGCTGGCCCGGGAGGCCAAGGTGCGGTTCCACACCGACGCCTGCCAGACGGTGGGACGACTCCCGGTGAACGTCGCGGCGCTCGGCGTCGACCTGCTGTCCCTGTCCGCGCACAAGTTCGGCGGACCGCCGGGCGTGGGCGCGCTATACGTGCGCCGCGGGGTCGGGATCACCGCGTATCCCTGCGGCGACGACCGCGAGCGGAAGCGTCGCTCGGGCATGGAGAACACGCCGGGGATCGCCGCGATGGCGGCCGCGCTCGATGCGTCACTCGCCGCGATGGCCGACGCCGCCGCCGAGCAGTGGAGCCTCACGGCGCGGCTCCGGGATAGGATCGAGGCGACGGTCCCCGGCGCGACGGTCCACGGGCACCCGACGCACCGGACCCCCCACCTCGTCTGCTTCAGCGTCGAGGACCTCGACCCCGCCACCCTGATGATGGCGCTCGACGATCGTGGGTTCCGCGTGGGGGCGGGGTCGATGTGCACGGGCCGCCCAGAGGATCCCTCCCCGGTGCTCGAGCAGATCGGGGCGAACGGCAGCGGGTTCCGGATCAGCCTCGGCGCAGGCTCGAAGGCGGAGCAGGTCGACGCGCTGCTCGACGTGCTGCCGGAGGTCGTGTCGGAGCTCCAAGACGTCGAGCGGGTCAGCGAGGCGGCGCTGGCCCGCTTCCGGCCACCGACCGACTGAGAAGGATCACCGAGTGTTCGGGTATCAGGGGGGCGGAGTTGGTGTGTCGGGACACCCAGGGGCCGCCGCTTCGAGCGTCCGGAGGAGATCGCCGGAGTCGGCGTCGTAACTGTCGATCCCCGGCCCGCCCGACAGTCGGTCGGTCCCGACGCCGTCAGAAGCCCTGAGGCAGCGGTCGTTTCCCCGTCCCCCGCGCAGGAGATCCGCGCCTCGTCCCCCTGCGATCAGGTAGTCAGCCTCTCCCTGACCGTAGATCAAGTCGGCTCCGTATGACCCGCGAAGCAGATCGATGCCATGTCCACCTCGGATCTCGTCGTTGCCCCACCCACCTCGGATCTTGTCGATGCCAGGGCCACCCAGCAATACGTCATCACCACCGAGACCCACGATGACATCGTCGCCCCCGCCGCCACATATCGTCTCGGCGACTGGAGTTCCGCGAAGAACGTCAGCACCTGCCGTTCCCCGGATGTCACACTGCGGCCTGGCCCGAGCAGCCAGACCGGGTGACCCCAGGGCCAGCGTCACAATCACCAGCAGAGCGGCGCGAGGTCGGAGTCTCAACAGGGATCACCCGCCGAGACGACGTGCCAGACGGAGTACAGAGTCTCATCGCATAGAGAATACGGCGGCGTTTCGCTAGGGGCGGTTGCCACACCGGTGTCCCAAGACTGCCACGCTCCACTCCGATTCAAGGTGAGGCTTCGGACCCCGATCGGGGAAGACCAGGAGGGGTGTGCGCCGTCGACCGAGCAGGCGATCTCCACTAGGGCCTCCACATGACACGCATTGGGACTGCAATCCACGCCGTAGGAATGCAGAAGCTGCCACTGACCATCCCAGAGTATGGATGTATTCAGGTTGTTGCTTACCTCGTGAACTCGCCAGGTGTAGAGCTGATTATCCTGAATGTTGTACTGCTGATCATAGAATCGCCATGCGCAATCAGCTGTTCCCCAGGAGTAGACTCGTCGCTGATCGTTACTGGACCACGACACTTCGCTCCAGCCAGCCTCCGCCCATCGAGCAGTGTCCGTGGGCTTCTGACAACTCGTCGGCGACTCTGGATGTGAGACAAGAAACCTAGCAACAACAAACTTGGTCGGTGCTGAGCCTTCGTGTGACAAGCCGTTGACATCTCTGACGCGAAACTCGCCGCGTGCCCCCTCATGGATCGACCCGATTGTGGAATGCCCGTTCCAGTGATAAGGATCAGTCTGATGATCCTGAGTGGGCTCGAGCGCGCCGAGGACGTATTCCACCAGCCGCGGATCCGCGGCGCATTCTGGACGTGAATCTGCCTCCTTCAGGCCGGCCGCCGCATCGCGCGCGCTTTCGTACCCGGGCCAATTTGGCTCGAGCGCGCATATGGGCATGCCCGCAGGTGTCGACACATCAATGCCCGCCGCACTTGCTTCTTCGTAATTCAAAACCCTCACGCGCGACTGTTCTTTGGCGGAACGCTCGATAGTGTTACCTACGGAAGAACCACTCGAGGAAAGTGCGAGCGCTACAACTGTCAGCGTCGCTGCCGCAAATCGCCGCTTCGGAGAAAACATTCTATTCCCTCCTTGCCGAACACAGCCTACGGCTCAAATCATCCCCCCGACAACGAAGATCCGCAGCGCTTCTGCCCACTAATCGTCGAGAGGTTCAGATCGAGACAATAGATCGAACGAATCAAAGAACTCCCCCCGCCGAGCAACCTCTTCGCGGGAGAAACCTTGGCCGTCGGCACGCGCCGATCATGGTGCGTGCGGCTCTGCCGCCAGACGGAGCCGCCGGGCGTAGGGTATCGAGAACCGTTACCCCATCGTCCAGGTGTCGCCGCCGTGCAGGAGCGCCTGCAGATCACCTTTGCCCAGGCGCTCGGTGGCGCGGTCGAGCTGCTCGTACATCGCCTCGCCGTACACCGTGCGCTGGAAGTCACGGAAGATCCCGATGCACGTTGCCTCGTGCGGCCCGA
>JBDTNY010000131.1:0-53363 GCA_039933515.1 Actinomycetota bacterium | reverse complement strand
CGCCTACGTGGCGGGCGTGCAGAAGGGCGTGATCCCCGAGGGTCCGCTCGAGCACAAGGTCGACTACCGCCTGGAGCTCGAGCTCGCGATCGGGGCGCGCCGCGACGTCGAGGTCTCATCCCGCCGCCCGGAGCAGCTCGCATCCTTCCTCGAGAAGTCGAAGAAGGCGCATTCCCGGGCGGGCCCGTCCACGGTGGCCGAGGATGCCGAGGACCGCCGCCAGCGGTGGGTGACGAAGCGACTGGTCGAATACGGCCGCATGCGGGCCCGGTCGCTCGGCTGGCCCGACGTCTACACCTTCACCAAGGCCATGGGCGAGCGCGCGGTCGAGGAGCTGGCGCGCGAGGCGAACCTGCCGCTCTCGATCGTGCGTCCCTCGATCATCGAGTCCGCGCTCCTGCATCCCTTCCCCGGGTGGATCGACGGATTCAAGATGGCCGATCCGATCATCCGCGCGTACGGCCTCGGCCAGATCCCTGAGTTCCCGGGGATCCCCGAGGGCATCATCGACCTGATCCCGGTGGACTTCGTGGTGAACGCGATCTTGGCGGTCGCGGCGAATCCCGCCGAGCCAGGAGAGGCCCTTCACTACAACGTCAGCTCTGGCTACCGCAACCCCGTGCGGTTCTTCGAGCTCTACGACTGGATCCGCGGCTACTTCGAGGAACATCCGCTTCCCGAGCGCGGGCGGGGCGAACACAAGGTGCCCGAGTGGAAGTTCCCGGGGAACCTGAGCGTCGACCGGATGCTCCGCCGGGCCGAGCGGCTCACGGACGTCGCCGAGCAGATCGTTACGCATCTGCCCAAGTCCGCAGGGATGCGCAGCGCGATCCGCCGCGTCGATCGCGACAGGGCGCGGGTCGACTTCGTCAAGCGGTACAGCGAGCTCTACGGCATGTACACCGAGACGGAGGTCGTCTACACCGACGACCGCACCTTCGCGCTCTTCCAGGGCCTGAACGATCAGGACAAGGCCTACTTCCCTTTCGATGCCGCGATGGTCGACTGGAAGTACTACCTGAAGGACGTGCACACCCCGGCCGTGACGCAGTCGCTCCGCGAGCTGTCGAAGCGTGATCGCGAGAAGCCGACGGTGAAGATCACGCCCCGCGACCAGCCGGTGGTGGCCGTGTTCGACATGGAAGGAACGATCATCACGTCGAACGTGGTGGAGTCCTATGTGTGGACACGCATGGCGGACCTGGAGCCCGACGACTGGCCCAAGGAGCTCCTCAGCGTGTTCGGGAAGATCCCCGGCTACCTGCAGATCGACCGGCGCGACCGCGGGGACTTCCTCCGGATCTTCTTCAGGCGGTACGAAGGTTCGAGCGTCGAGGGCATCGATCGCCTCGTGCGAGCGCATGTCGGGGAGTTCATGCTGCAGAAGGCCAGTGCCGCGGCGATCCGCAGGGTGCGAGCGCATCGCGCGGCTGGCCATCGCACGATCTTGATCACCGCGGCCGCTGAGCCGTTCATCAGACCGTTGTCGCCGCTCTTCGACGTCGTGATCGGCGCGGAGTTGGAGCACCGGGACGGCCGCTACACCGGCTTCATGTCGGCGCCCCCACTCGTGGGCGAGGCGCGCGCCGCGTGGCTCAAGCGGTACGCGCTGCTCGAGGGCGTGGATCTGAAGCACTCCTATGCCTACGCCGACTCGTACTCCGACCTTCCGTTGCTGCGGGCGGTCGGCACCCCCGTCGCCGTCTCGCCCGACTCCGCGCTCTACCGCCACGCCCGCCGCCGCCGGTGGCCGGTCGAGGAGTGGGCGATGACCAAGAGCATGCCGCGCGTTCGGTTCCCGAAGCCGGCGGTCCGATGAGGAGGTGCGCGTGATGGCCCAGGCGCTCGAGCTCTTCCGCAGCGCGCCGCGATTCCTCACCGCGCGGACGGTGGGAGACCGCATGCCTGGCCTCGTGTCGGGGCCCCTCGCCCCACTTCGCTTGGTCAACAAGGCCGACCCCGTGCCCACACGCGACGGATGGGCGCGGGTCAAGCCGCTCTTGTCCGGGATCTGCGGCAGCGATCTCTCGACGCTGGCCGGGAAGTCCTCGTTCTACTTCTCGCCGCTGGTGACGCTCCCGTTCGTGCCCGGTCACGAGGTCGTGGGCGAGCTACTGGACGATTGTGGCGATCTGAAGGCCGGAACCCGCGTCGTGCTTTCCTCGGTCCTGGGATGTGCCGCGCGCGGACTCCCCGAGCTCTGTGCGAACTGCGCGGCCGGCGAGTACGGGCGATGCGACCGCGTGACGGTCGGCGATCTCGATCCGGGTCTGCAGACGGGGTATTGCCGCGATACCGGCGGCGGGTGGAGCCGGCTGATGCTCGCACACCGGTCGCAGCTCTGGGCCGTGCCCTCCGCGCTCAGCGACGAGACCGCGGTGCTGATCGAGCCCCTCGCGTGCGCGATCCATGCCGCGCTCAGGGCGCAGGTGCCAGACGGTGGCTCCGTCCTCGTGATCGGTGCCGGCACCGTGGGCCTGCTCACCTCGATCGCGCTGCGTCGTTTCTCCAGCCCGGGACGCGTGGTCGTGGCGGCGAAGCACCCCCGTCAACGCGCCGCCGCGACGCTGGCCGGCGCCGACGAGGTCGTCCGCCCCGAGCACGCCCTCAAGGCGGTGCGGCGTTCCTCGCAGGCTGTGAAGCTCACGCCCGAACGAGGGCAGGACTTCCTGCTCGGCGGGGTCGACGTCGTGCTCGAATGCACAGGCTCCAAGAGCGCGCTCGACATGGCTTTGCGCACGACGAAGGCCGGCGGCCGCGTCGTGGTGAGCGGCATCCCGGCACCCGGGGCCGATCTCACGCCGCTCTGGTTCCGCGAGCTTGAGCTCGTAGGGGCGTACACGAGCGCGATGGAAGATGTCGAGGGCGGCCGGCGGCATTCCTTCGCCCTCGCCCTGGAACTCGCGAGCAACCTGCCCATGCTGGACCAGCTCGTGGGCGCGACCTATCCGCTCGACCGATGGCGCGACGCGATCGATCACGCGATGTCCGCCGGGCGGCTCGGCACGTTCAAGGTGGCCTTCGCGCCCCAGACCTAGGAGACCGACGATGCCCAGACCAGGATTCGTGTTGGAGGTGGACGAGCGGACACCTCCTCTCCTCGTGCATGAAGGCGAGCGCTTCCGCATGCAGAAGTTCCCACTGGGGACGCGTGTGGTCTACCCGCCTGACGCGCTTCCCGGGGTGCCCGACGTTCACGCCGCGATCCGTCACGCGCTGCTCCATCCTGTGGGGGACTCGAAGCCGCTGCCAGAGCTGCTGTTCTCGGGGATGAAGCTCACGATCGCGATCGACGACATCTCGCTGCCGCTGCCGCCGATGGTCACGCCGGACATGCGCCAGCGCGTGCTCGAGCACGTGATCGAGTTGGCTGCGCGTGAGGGAGTGGAGGACCTCGAGATCATCGTCGCGACGGCGCTGCATCGGCGGATGACCGGCGGAGAGATACGCCGGGCGGTGGGAGAGCGCGTCTTCCGTTCGTTCTGGCCCAAGCAGCTCTACAACTTCGATGCCGAGGATCCGAACGCCCTGCTGCACATCGGCATGACCGATCAGGACGAAGACGTCGAGATCTCCAAGCGCGCGGCCGAGTCCGACCTGATCATCTACGTGAACATCAACCTCGTGGCGATGGATGGCGGCCACAAGTCGGTGGCCGTCGGTCTGGCGGGCTACCGGTCGCTGAAGCATCACCACAACGTGAAGACGATGATGCACTCCAAGTCGTACATGGACCCTCGCGAGGGGCACAGCGCGATCAACGACTCGGTGGTGCGCATGGGCCGCGTGCTGGCGGCGAGCGGCGTGAAG
This sequence comes from Actinomycetota bacterium, assembly GCA_039933515.1. Lineage (GTDB taxonomy): Bacteria > Actinomycetota > UBA4738 > UBA4738 > HRBIN12 > JAOUEA01. The sequence goes on along the minus strand of JBDTNY010000131.1, from coordinate 49,553 downwards.
ATCTTCCAGATCGAGACCACGTTGAACAGCGAGACGTTTCCCTCGAACCTCGGGTTCCTCAACAAGCGCGAGTGGGAGTGGAGTGCGTACGACCAGGGGTTGATGATGGCGGCCCGCAAGGGCAACGAGCTCGCTCCGCCGCGCATGCGTCGCGAGCTCTACCGCCGGATCGAGGCGCCATACAAGCTGACGGGCATCAATGCCGGCGAGGTCGAGGCGGTGCACGAACGCACGCTCACGAACCTGCACCGCCAACAGCTCGTCGAGGTGAACGGTCAGTCCGACATCTTGATCATGGGGCTGCCGTATCTCGGCCCCTACAACGTGAACTCGGTCCTGAACCCGATCCTCGTGCACTGCCTGGGTCTCGGCTATCTGTTCAACATGTACCGGAACAAGCCGCTCGTCCGCCAGGGCGGCGTCGTGATCCTGCACCACCCGGTGCCGTGGGAGTTCCACCAGATCCATCACCCCAGCTACATCGACTTCTTCGAAGAGGTCCTCGCTGAGACCACCGACCCCGCAGAGATGGAGAAGAAGTTCGAGGAGAAGTACGCGACCGACCCGTGGTACATCCACCTGTACCGGACCTCGAACGCGTACCACGGCGTGCACCCGTTCTACATGTGGTACTGGGGAGCTCACGGCCGAGATCACGCCGGCGACGTGATCTTCGTCGGCGGGGAGGCCAAGTCGGTCGCCCGGCTCGGGTACCGGCGGGCCGATAGCCTGCGCGACGCGATCGAGATGGCGAAGGACACCGTGGGCTCAAGTCCCACGATGACCTACTTCCACGCGCCGCCCGTGATGATCGCGGACGTCCGGTGAGGGGTCGCAGATGACCGGGATCCGCGAGGACCTGAAGACGATGGCGGAAGGGTTCCGTTGGGGGCGCCGGCCGATGGTGCCCCGATCTGCCGAGCCCTACGCGGTCGAGCGTGCGGATCGGACGTTCCCCACCGACTGGGCGCGCACGGAGGCGGGTACGGCCGCGAGGCAGGTGATCCTGAAGTCGGTGATCCTGCCGATGCTCCGCAACGAGGTGGCCCTGAAGGTCCACGGCCGAGACGTGCTGGACGGCGTGCAGGGTCCACTGATCTTCTACTCGAACCACACGAGCCATCTCGACGCAACGATCATCATGACGTCGCTGCCCGACCGTTGGCAGTCCAAGACGGCGGTGGGAGCGGCGCGCGACTACTTCTTCGACGTGTGGTGGCGTCAGGCGTTTACTGCACTGGTCTACGGGGGATTCCCGATCGACCGGGCCAAGGGCGGTCGCGGTTCGGTGACGAAGGCGCGCGAGCTCCTCGACGACGGATGGTCGCTCGTCGTGTTCCCCGAGGGGCAGCGATCACCAGACGGGCACGTGCAGCGGTTCCGGCACGGCACCGCAAGGCTCTGTATCGAGGCAGGTGTCGGGGCTTCGCCGATCGGGATCCGCGGCGCCTATCAGGCCTGGCCGAAAGGATCGAACTGGCCCAAGGCAGGTCGCCCTCCGGTGAACGTCCGGTTCGGGGCGCCGATCTACCCCGAGGAAGGTGAGACCCACCAGGCGTTCTCGTTGCGGATGACGCAGGCCGTGGCTGCGCTGCACGACGAGGATCGCTCGACGTGGTGGGAGGCGCTGCGTCGGGCCGAGCAAGGGGAGACGCCGTCGCTCCACGGGCCGCAGGGGCCGGACTGGCTCCGCCGTTGGGAAGGCTTTCGACCGGTACCGAAGCGTCGATCGCCCTCGACCTGGGACTAGATGTGCCTCGCGGCGATGGCAAGGCGCGGCGAGGCACGATCGTCGAGGAGGCGATCCGCCAGATCGGACGCGACGGCTACCGCGGCGCCAGCCTCGATCACATCGCGAACGCTGTGGGGGTGCGCAAGCAGACCGTCCTCTACTACTTCCCCAACAAGGACGCCCTCCTCGAAGCCTGCCTCGCGGCCGCGGGGGAGCGGCTCATGCGGGAGATCGCTGCTGCGCTCGAGGGCAAGGAGAGCTATTGGGATCGCGCGGAGGCCGTGATCCACGCGGTCTTCAGCCTCGCGTCCGAGTGGCCAGAGTTCCCGATGTTCGTCCGCGAGGCGGGGCGGCTCGGCCCCGACGCGTTCGACCGGTTCGCCGGCGGGCTCGACCCACTGCGCCGCCGCGCGATCGACTTCCTGCAGACCGGCATGGATCAGGGCGAGATCCGCAAGCAGGATCCCGCCCTGCTGCTGTTCTCGCTCTACACGGCGGTGGTCGGATCGCTCACCGAAGCGAGCGTGCTCAACGCCGTGGTCGGCCCGGGCAAGAGCCGCCAGTCGCTACGGCGCCGCGAACGCGAGGTCATCGCGTTCGTCCGTGCCGCGCTGCAGCCCGCCGAGCACGACCCCGACCCCGGCTAGATCGTCGAGACGCGGAAGTCCAGGAACTTCGAGCGGCCGTCGTCCTCGTCGCGACGGTTGCCGTTCGCCACGATGCGGATGCGCATTCCGGCCTTCTTGCCGCTGCCGAACGCCGTCGCCTCCTCGGCCGTCATGCGGTACCGGATCGAGTCGATCAGGGTCGCCCCGTCGTAGATCGAGCACCTGACGATACGCCGGGTGCGCTCGCTGACCAGCAGGTAGATCTGGCCCGCCGTGATGTTCAGGCCGGCCTTCTCCTTCTCCACGTTCGGCTCGCTGCCGTGCAGGCGGCTACCGATCACCAGGTAACCGAGCGGATGCGCGGGGGTGAGCTCGACGCGGCAGTACAGGTGGTTCTCGACGTTCTTGTACGGGGCGACGATCCCGACGTTCGACTTGCCCGGGGACAGACGCACGTGCATCTGCGTCCGCTGAGACTTATGCAAGCCCTTGGTGCCGATCACCGCGTAGCCGATGTTCGTGAGCGGATCGACGGTCGAGGGGTTCACGCGCGCCGTTCCCTTGGTCGTCCGCCAGGTCGAATTGATCTGTCGCCAGGCCGCACGGAGGACTGGACCGTCGAAACGGTCGCCCACGATGATGGCGGCTTGGGCCGGCGGCGCGAAGGCGGCGAGCACGCCGAACGTGAGGAGCACGGATACGAGGGAACGACGACGTCGGTTCACGGGGGCCTCCTGGGGTCTCATGCCGTCTTTCTACACTACGGGTGGTGCCAGCGTCGACCAGAAGGCCTCCGCGGGAAGTTCCGTCCAGGCTTAGGAGTAGAACTCCACGATCAGACGCTCCTCCACCTCGACCGGCAGCGGGACCTCGGCGCGCTCGGGGAGCCGGCTGAGGGTGCCCTGCAGCTCGTCCTTGTTCCGGTAGAGGTAGGTGGGCGGGTCTGCGGTGATCTGCACGGCCTCCCGCACGGCGACGAAGTTCTTCGCCTTCGCCGTGATCTCGATCGTTTGGCCGGGCTTGACCCGGGCGCTCGGGACGTTCAGGCGCTTGCCGTCGACCGTCACGTGGCCGTGCGAGACCAGCTGGCGCGCCTGGCGGTTCGTGAGCGCGAAGCCCAGGCGAAGCACCACGGCGTCGAGCCGGGTCTCGAGCTGGCGGATCAGCTCTTCGCCCGTCACACCCTTCGAGGCGGCGGCGCGGTCGTAATACGCGCGCATCTGACTCTCGCTCACGCCGTAGATGTGGCGGAGCTTCTGCTTCTCGAGCAGTCGCGTCTGGTACTCGGAGATGCGCTTGCGCCCACGGCCGTGCTGGCCTGGAGGATAGGGGCGCTTGTTCGACGGGCAGTTCGGGCGCCCGCAGAGGGCGGCGCCGACCCGGCGGCACGTGCGGTGCTTGGGTCCGATCTTGTCCATGGCTTCTCGTGTCCCTATGGCCCTCGACTGCAGGGTGTTCCCGCTGGGCAGGGCGTCGGGCCATCGACCCCTGACCGTGAAGTGTCCACCTGAAAGGGCAGGTGACCTGCGGAAACTCGTGCCCTCGGTGCCCCACGAAGATACCAGCCGTGGCGTGGGGCGGCCCCGCTCTCCCCGCTAGGCTGAGCCGGTGGACGGGGTTCGCGATCGCGTGGTGGGAAGCATCCTGGGGCTCGCCCTCGGCGACGCGCTCGGGGCACCGTTCGAGTTCCGCCGTCGCTTGGCGATCCCCGTGCCGATCCCGGCTTTCGAGCTGTCGTGGATGGGTCTGCCGCCCGGAACCTGGACCGACGACACCGCGATGGCGCGGAACCTGTGGACATCGTTGATCTCTCACGGAGGTGACCTGGACCTTGCCGACGTGCTCGCGCGGCACCAGGCGTGGCTGGCGACCGGCCCGCCCGACGTCGGGAACCTCACGCGTCGGGTGCTCACGGGATGGCGGGACGGTACGCCGGATCCGGCCCGCGCGTACGTGGAGACGCGAGGCCCCGAGGTGAGTGCCGGGAACGGGTCGGTGATGTACTGCGCGCCGCTCGGCATCGTGCGCGCGTTCACGGCCGAGCGGCTCGTGAGCGAGGCGCCCGCCCTGAGCGCCCTCACCCACTGGGACGAGCGTTGCCGCACGGCGTGTCTCGCGGTGACGCTCGCCGTGGCGGCGCTCGTGCGGGGGGAGGCGGCCGAGCCGGCGATCCCCGCGGCGGTCGCGGCCGTCGCCGAGCGCGAGGGCGGGGAGGAGCTGGAGTATCTGGCGGCCGAGGCGGGTCTCGCTCGCCCGATCGACGGCCCCGACATGGGGTTCACGCTCTTCACCGCGGGAGTCGCGCTCCGCGTTGCGGCCGAGGCGGCCAGCGTCGAGGCCGGGCTCCGAAAGATGGTCGCCTTCGGCGGCGACACCGACACGAACGCCGCGGTGGCCGGCGCGCTGCTCGGCGCGCGGTTCGGTCGCGACCGGTTGCCGGGCGAGTGGCTCGCGAAGCTCGCCGACCGCGAGGCGATCGAGGCCGAGGCAGAGGCGCTCGCTCGTCTCGTGAGGGCGCGCTGATGCCGTTGACGGCGAACGCCATGGACGGGACTCGGGTCTCCTTCGAGGATGACGGGGGTACAGGAACGCCGGTCGTGATCCTCGGGGGCTTCCTCGACCCGGTCGGGCTCGTGCGTGAGGCGCCTATCTCGCGCGCCCTCACGGAACGGTCATCGGAGTTCCGGCTCATGTTCGTCGACCATCGCGGGCACGGCCGAAGCGGCGCGCCGCACGAGCCCGCGAGCTACGCGATGCCCGTCCGCGTGGCCGACGTGGTCGCGGCGATGGACGCCGCGGAGATCGAGCGTGCCAACGTGGTGGGGATCTCGTGGGGCGGCCGACTCGGGTTCGGCATGGGGGCCATCGCGCCCGCGCGTCTGCGCTCCCTCGTCGCGATCGGTCAGCAGCCATACGCGATACGTCCGGACGGCCCCCTGGCGACCGCGGTGGCTCGGGCGATGGCCGACGCAGAGCGGCGAGGGGTGGCCGCGCTGGTCGAGACCTTCGAGGCGGCTGCGGGTCGCTACCCCGAGGAGATCCGGTCGATCTACCTGGGCTCCGACGTGGACGCGCTGCGCGCAGCCTGGTGGTGCGTGAGGGACGAGGGCCCGATCGGCGGGGACCTCCGGGCGTGGTCGACGCCGTGCCTGATCTGTGTCGCCGAGGACGACAAAGATTTCTTCGAGCAGGCGAGGATGGCTGCCGCCGAGATCCCCCGCGCACGGTTCGTCGCGATCCCGGGCACCGACCACCTCGGGGTTGACGTCGCGCCCGTCGATACCTACCTCCCGGCGGTCCTCAGTCTCCTCCGCGAGGCGATCTGACCAACCCACGGAGCCGAGCGTGACCCCGGGCACCGGCTCGTGGTCGACCTGCTCGACCCGTACACGAGCGCCCGGACGCCTGTAACGTCGGTCGGGCCCGGGCAGACCGTGTCCGTAAGACCCGAACCCGATGGGGGAGACCGAGCGATGGACGAGATCGAGCTCTACGGCGCCAGTTGGTGCCCCGACTGCCGGCGCGCGAAGAAGTTCCTCGCCGACCAGCGGATCGCCTACGTCTGGCACGACATCGAGCAACGTCCCGATCTCGTGGAGATCGTCGAGCGAAAGAACGACGGCAAGCGAACGATCCCCACGATCGTGTTCCCCGACGGCTCCCACTTGGCCGAGCCCTCGAACGAGGAACTGGCGGACAAGCTCGGGATCGCCCGGGTGGCCGACATGCACGTCTACGACCTCGTGATCGTCGGGGGCGGGCCCACCGGGCTTACGACCTCGATCTACGGCGCCCGCGAGAACCTCGACACGTTGGTGATCGACTCGAAAGGCTTGGGTGGCCAGGCGGGCGTCACCGAGCGGCTCGACAACTACCCGGGGTTCCCCGAGGGAATCGCCGGCGCCGAGCTCGCGGACCGGTTCGTGAAGCAGGCCGAGCGCTACGGTGTGGAGATGCTGCAGGCTGTGAGCGTCACGCGCATCACCGACGAGGGCCACCGCGAGCTCGATATCGAGACCGCCACCGGCGACCACTACCACGCGCGGGCGGTGCTGATCGCGACCGGGTCGTCCTACCGCCGGACCGACGCGGAGGGCGAGGAAGACCTGATCGGCGCGGGTATCCACTTCTGCGCGACGTGCGACGGGCCGTTCTACAAGGGGTCAGAGGAGTTGCTGGTGATCGGTGGCGGGAACAGCGGCCTCGAGGAGGGCCTCTTCCTCACCCAATTCACCAACAAGGTGACGGTCGTCGAGTACGGCGACGAGCTGCGCGGTTCGAAGATCCTGCAAGACAAGGTCGCGAACCACCCGAAGATGGAGGTCCTCCTCGAGCACGCCGTGAAGTCCTTCGCCGCGAAGGACGATGGCAGCGGCAAGCTCGGGACGGTCACGATCGAGGCCCGCGCGTCGGGGGAACTGATCGAGCGGCACCCGGCTGGGGTCTTCGTGTTCGTGGGGCTCGATCCGAACACCGGGTTCCTCCAGGGGCAGGTAGGCCTCGACGAGCGGAAGTTCGTCGCGACCGACGCGACGTTCATGACCGACCTTCCGGGGGTGTTCGCCGCCGGTGACGTGCGGGGAGGCTCGACGAAGCAGCTCGCCTCGGCGGTGGGTGAGGGCGCCGCGGTCGCGATCCAGATCCGCGGGTACCTCGACCGCATCGAGCGCGAGGAGGCGGTCTAGTTGGTGACGGCCGACGAGATCTTCCAGCTGATCATCAAGGCGGACGAGAAGCTGAAGTACGCCACCGCCGGCAAGGGGGACGTGCGCGCGCAACAGGCGGCCGAGCTGCTCGCCGATGCGATGCGCGAGGCCGACGCGATCGGGAACGAGGCGCTCGCGCAGCAGGCGAAGGTGCGGCTCGCCGACCTCGAGACCTTGATGACCGGCGGCGACCCGGCCATCTGAGCTCGGCTAGCCCCCGGTCTCGCTGCGCCAGGCACGGAAGACGCCACGGATCGGCTCGAGCGCGTCCTGGGCGACCTGCTCCTCGGTGAGCGTCCCCGTCACCCGGATCGCCTCGCGCAGCTGCTCGAGCGCAGCCGCGCAGCCATCGCATCGGGCGAGGTGCGCGTCGAGGCGCGAGCGGTCGGGGGCCGGGATCGCGCCGTCCAGGTAGTCGGTCAAGAGCTCGACCACCTCGCGGCAGGTGATGTCGTCGGTGGTCATGTGTCGTCTCCGAGGTACGCGTCGAGGGCGCGCCGCACCTTGGCGCGCGCCCGGTGCAGGAGCACCCGTTGATTGGTATCGGTGAGATCCAAAGCGTTACGTACCTCCTCGGAGGTCCACCCCGCGACGTCGCGCAGCCGGAGCACTTCGGCCTGCATCGGCGGCAGCGAAGCGAGGACGCCGGCCACGACGCCGCGGGTCTCGGCCGAGAGCAGGCGCTCCTCGGGGATGCCCCGCCAATCGTTCGGCAGGCTCGACCAGTGACCGGCCCGTGGCTCGCCCTCACCCCTGAACGAGGAGGGGTCCCACGCCGGCGCATCGAGGTCGTCGCCCGCCAGCGACGCGAACGGGAGACTTCGGCCTTCGCGCTGGCCCCGGGTCTTCGCGATGTTCGTGAGGATGCGGAAGATCCAGGTTCGCAACGACGACCGACCCTCGAACGTGCCGAGCCCCTGCAAGACGCCGAGCCAGCACTCCTGCACGCATTCCTCGGCGACGGCCTGCGTCGACACGAACATCCTCGCCACCCGGAGCATCGAGGACTGGAGCCGTTCGACGAGCGCCATGAAGGCGTCCTCGTCGCCGGCTCGGAGCCGTTCGACCAGGGCGAGATCTGCCGCGTAGTGAGTGTCGCCATCCACCAAGGGCAAGCCTACGGCAGGGCGGGGGCCGAAGGAACGAGCCGGCGCGTTAGCCCGGGCGGGAGACGCCGATGACCGGCTCGCCGTAGCCGGCCACGCTCCCGAGCTGAACCTGGCCGCCGGGCCCGGGGTGCCGCGCGTGGATCATCATGCCGCCCCCGATGTAGAGCGCCACGTGGCTGATCGGGGAGTAGAAGAACAACAGGTCGCCCGGCTGCATGTCGCTGATCGGCACGTGGGGATACGAGGAGTACTGCGAGGCGGACGAGTGAGGGATCGAGACGCCCGCCTGCGCCCATGCCCACATCGTGAGGCCGGAGCAGTCGAACCCGACGCTGGGATCGGCCGAGCCCCACACGTACTGGACCCCCAGCACCGACTGGGCGGCCGCGATCGCGATCTGCGCGCCGGTCGCGTTCGGTGGGGGTACGAAGCCGCCCCCGCCACCGCCGCCCGTGGTGCCCCCGGTGCCTCCGGTGCCCGGGTCGCCCGCCGCGTTCGTCTCATCGTTCGCGGCAGCTTGCGCGGCGGCCTCCTGTGCGGCCAGGTAGTCCTGATAGTCCTTGTTCAGCGTCTCGTACAGCTGTTGCTGCTGTTGGAGCATCTTCTCGATGTCGCCGCGCTTAGCGGCCATGTCGTCGAGCTTGCCCTGCTTCGCCCTCAGCTGGGTGTCGTACTGCTGAGCCGCCCACTCGGCCTGCTGGCGGGCGGTATCGGCGGCGGTCGCGAGGTCGGCGTCGTTCTGGGCGATCGACCCCATGAACTCGAGTCGATCGGAGAACTCCGAGAGGTCTTGGGCTCCGAGCAACACGTCGACCTGCGAGCCCATCCCCGTGTACGCCTCGACCGCACGCGCAGCGAGCCGCGTGGTCGCGGCCGACGAGAGCGCTTCGGCCTGCTGCTTCGCCTTCAGCGTCTGCGCGAGCTTGGTCTGCACGAGCTCGAGTTGGTACTTGGCCTCGTTGTACTGCTCGATCACGAGCTCGAGATCGTGGCCCAGCTGCTGGGCCTTGGCTTGGGCGGCCTCCACTTCGGCCTTCGAGGGCGCGGCGGAGGAGGCGGCGGTGAATGAACCGAGGGCCAGGGGTAGGACGAAGACCACGGCTGTCGCCAGCCGTGCGATCCGCGTTCGCGCCCTTGTCATGGTCCTCCGTGAGGTCGGGGATGTCGGGCTTCTGGGTGATATCAGAAAGGCCCCGTTTCCGGGACCTACGTAGGAAGAGGCTATCGGGCGGTCGGGGGGTCGTCAAACGCCTGGTGCGGGCTCGGAGGGCGGGCCTTGCGACCCGCCCTCCGAGCTCCTCGAGTCGGGACGGCGGGATTTGAACCCGCGACCTCAGCGTCCCGAACGCTGCGCGCTACCAAGCTGCGCCACGTCCCGAGGGCTTGCCAGTGTAGCGAGCCGGCGCCGCCCTTCACCAGAGCGCCTCAGGCCGGCGCCCGTCCAAGCTCCAGGATCGTGGCTTCGGGCCGGCAGCCGAAGCGGAAGGGAGCGAACTTGCTCGTCCCCAGTCCGGGCGAGGTATGCAGGATCGAGCCGCCCATCCGGATCAGGCCGCTCACGAGCCGCCGCGGCATCGAGCAGTTCGTGACGAGAGCGCCCACGAGCGGGAGCCGGACCTGACCTCCGTGGGTGTGGCCCGCGACGATCAGTCGGTACCCCAGCACTGCCGTCTCCGGCGCCGAGTCGGGCGAATGCATCACGGCGATCCCGAACCGATCGGGTGAAGTGCGCGGCGTGACCCGGGAGTCGTGCCACGAGATGTGCGCGTCGTCAAGGCCGAGCAGCTCGATCGGGAGGCCGTCAAGGTCATCCTCGCGCCGGACGTTCGTGAGGTCGGTCCAGCCGCCTGCCCCGAGCTGGGTGACCAGGTCGACCGAGCGGCCCCGAGCGGCGCGCCGGCGCGTGCGGCTCCGACGGAAGTACGCCAGGTAATTCAGCGGCATCGGGACGAAGTAGTCGTTCGAGCCGAGCACGAACCATGAGGCGATGCGTCCCCGGACCGGCGCGACGGCCGTGACTACCGACTCCACCGCCTCGGGCTCAGCGAGGAAGTCGCCGGTCACGATCGTCACGTCGGCGGGCGGCAGGGACGCCAGGAATCGTGTCTTCTTCGGATCGTCCGCCACGAAATGAAGGTCCGATAGGTGCAGGACGGTGAGCGAATCGGGTCCCGGACCCCCCGCCGGTAGGATGTCAAGGCGGTAGCGGCGCACGCGGTACCACGAGTGCTCGATCAGGGTGCCGTACATCACGCACATCAGGCCGATCACGGCGATCGCGAGCAGGATCAGGGGCAGCACGGGAGGAGTCTACGTGGGCGACGACACGCTCAAGACGCAGGTTCAAGCGCAGATGACCGAGGCGATGAAGGCCGGCGACAAGGTCCGGCTGGGCGCACTTCGGATGCTCATCGCGGCCATCACGAACCGCGAGAAGGAGCTGTTGCACGAGCTCGGCGACGACGAGGTCCGCGAGATGGCCGGCAGGGAGGTCAAGAAGCGCACCGAGTCGATCGAGGCCTTCGATGCGGCCGGTCGGACCGAGCTCGCCGACAAGGAGCGGGAGGAGCGTTCGATCCTCGAGGCGTTCGCACCCTCGCAGCTCTCGCCGGAGGCGACCGACGCCTTGATCGAAGAGGCCTTCGCCGCGACCGGCGCCACGACCGCTCCGGAACTGGGCAAGGTCATGGGATTCATCATGGGCAAGGCCAAGGGGCAGGTCGACGGCGGCGCGGTGCAGCAGAAGGTGAAGGCGCGGCTCGAGGGCTGAGAGAACCGGCGCGTCGCACCTAACGTCGGTGGGCGGGCGCCCCGCCTCCGCCGCCGACCTTCTTGCCCACGGTGATCGTCACGGTGGTGCCTTGGTCGGCCTTCGTGCCGCCGCCGGGAGCCTGCAGCAGCACCACGCCGTAACGGGCAGGATCGGTGACTTCTTTCTCCACGACCTTGACGAAGAACCCCGCGTCCTTCAAGGCTGCCTGAGCGTCGGCGGACGTCATGCCCACCACCCTGGGTACGACGACCACGGCGGGAACCCCGCTGCTCACCTCGAGCGCGACGAGGCTACCGAGGGCGGTCACTGTGCCCCCTGCCGGGGTCTGGGTCACGACGACACCCTTGGGCTCGGCCGAGTCGACAACCGTCACCCTCGCCTGGAACCCCGCGAGCGCGAGCTTCTGCACCGCGCCCGGCTTGTTCAACCCCACGACGTTGGGCACCGGTCCGGTCGGCGGCGCGGGCGGCGCAGGGAAGCCTTCGGCGGGCATGCCGAGCATCACGCGCGACATGTACGCGCGCCAGATCGGAGCAGCGAGGGTGCCGCCGAAGACGTCGCCCATCGAGTACGGGTCGCCGGGCGATCCCACCCAGACCGCCGTCACGACTTGCCGGGTGTACCCCATGAACCACACGTTCGTGTTGCCGTTCGCGGTGCCCGTCTTGCCGGCCACGGGCCATGACCCGAGGTTGGCGGCGGTGCCCGTTCCCTCGCGCACGACGCTCTCGAGCATCGCCGAGATCTGGTGCGCGATCTCGGGCTTGATCGCCGGCGCGCACCCGTCGCCGTGCACGTAGATCTCGCCCTTTTCCCCCACGATCTTGTTCACGCTGTACGGCGAACAGTGCACCCCGCCGTTCGCGAGGGTCTGGTAGCCGGAGGCCATCTCGAGCGGTGTGACATCCACCGAACCCGTCGCCAGCGCGTCGACCGCGGGGATGTCGGTGGTGATGCCCATCCTGTGGGACATCGTCACGACGTTCGAGGCGCCCACGTCCTGGATCAGCTGGGCGAACACAACGTTCACCGAGTCGGTAGTGGCCTGATACAGGTTGATGAAGCCGCGGCTGCCCGGACCCTCAGCGTTCTGGACGCAGTTGCAGTCGCTCCCCGGCCATCCGCCCGGCGGGTAGTACGGCGAGGTGCTGTCGTACACCTGGGTGGGGGGGATCCCCTGCTCGAAAGCGGTCGCCAGCACGAACGGTTTGTAGGACGAACCGGGCTGGTGTGCGGTGGTCGCCAAGCGCAGGAGGTCCTCGCGGTAGTTCCTTCCTGAGAGCATCGTCCGGATCGCGCCCGTGCGGGCCTCGAGCGACACGATCGCGGTGTCGGGCTTGAGCTTGCCCTGGGGCGTGTAGGGCGTGACCGCGTACGGCTGGTTCGCAGCGGACTGGGCGTAGGCCTGCCACCTCGGGTCCAGCGTGGAGTAGATCTTCAGGCCGCCTTCGTACAGCGAGCGCCTTCGTGCTTTCTCGCTCTTGCCGAGCACGTCGAACTCTCCGTCGGGGTTCTGGATGATCTGCTCGGTCATGTAGGTCACGAAAAACGGCGGTCGCTTCAGCTTGAGCTTGCCTGCGTCCTTCGCGAGCTCGATCTTCGTGGCCTTGACCTTGTCGGCTTTGACCTGCGTGATGATCCCGTCGGCCGCCATCCGGTTCAAGACGTCGTTGCGGCGCAGGCGCGCCTTCACTGGCTTGTCGAGGGGGTCGTAGTATTCGGGCGCCCGGATCATGCCGGCGAGCGTTGCTCCCTCGGGGAGCGTGAGCTCCGATGCCGGTTTGCCGAAGTAGAAGTCCGACGCCGTACCGAAGCCGTATATCCCGTTCCCCATGTAGATCTGATTCAGGTACAGCTCGAAGATCTCGTTCTTCGAGTACTTCTCTTCCACGCGCAGGGCGAGCGCGAGCTCCTGGAACTTGCGTTCGAACGTCTGCGAGGTGTCGCCGCCACCGATCGTGTTCTTCACCAGCTGCTGGGTGATCGTGGAGCCTCCTTGCACGACCTGGCCGGCCCGCGCGTTCTCGACGAGGGCACGCACCAGCGAGCTCCAGTTCAACGCTCCGTGCTCGTAGAACCCGGAGTCCTCGATCGCGAGCACGGCCCTGCGCGCGATCGGGGCGATCTTCTTGAGGCGCACCAGCTCTCGGTTGTCCAGGTACACGGTCGCCAGCACGGTCCTCCCATCGTCGGCGTAGATCGTCGAGCGCTCGGGGAACCGGGGGATGCGCGTGAAGTCGGCGCCCAAGCGATCCAGCTTGGCCTGGATCCGGTGGGCTCCGAAGGCGGCGCCCGCGAACGGCGGCGCGAGGATGATCGCCATCAGCCCGGACGCCAGCAGAACGATGGGCACGATCAGCAGCGCCGCGAACGGCTTGAAGGCCGGCCGGTCCGAGAGCGGACGCAGGTCGGTCCGAGGCGTGTGGGAGACACCGGCCATGGGATCGCGGTCAGGATACCCCTCCCCGCCTGCGGGTACGATGGGCAGATGCGACGCGTGGCCCTGTTCCTGTGCGCCCTCGGCATGGTCGCGAGCTGGCCGGGTTCGGCCCGCGCCCAATCCCCGAGCACGTCGGTCGTCGTCCTGCGCGTGGAAGGAGCGATCGACCGGCCGCTGCTGTCCTACCTGCGTGACCGGCTGACGCAGGCCGAGGCAGACGGCGCGATCGTGGTGCTGCAGATCGACACCTCAGGCACGATCGACGAGGACGGCGTCGCGCTGGCGCAGATGGTGGCCGACCTCGACGTCCCGACGATCGCCTGGGTGGGTCCCGCCCCGGCTCGAGCATCGGGAGCCGGGCTCCTCTTGTTGTACGCGAGCTCGATCGCCGCCGTGGCGCCGGGCTCCCAGACCGGCCCGCGCTCGCCGATCGACCTCGTGCATCCCGACCAGCTCGCTCCGGGACTGGACGCGACGATCGCGGGGTGGCTCGAGGCCAAGGAGAAGCCGATCCCGACCGGTGACGACGAGCACCCGATGCCCGGTCAGGAGGCGATCGATTCCGGGATCGCGACCGAGGCAGCCACCTCGGTACCCGAACTGCTGAACCAGGTCGACGGCCTCACCGTGCAGACACCTGGCGGCCCCGTCAAGCTGCAGACGAGGATCGCCACCGACGCGCAGCAGGCGAACGAACGTGTGGTCGACATCCGGTTCGACAACATGGGACCCGTGATGCGGACAGCCCACGGGGTGGCGTCGCCCTCGATGATCTACTTCTTGCTGGTGATCGGTCTTGCATGTCTCGCCTTCGAGATGACCCAGCCCGGGTTCGGGTTCGCGGGGTTCGCAGGGGCCGGGATGGTCGCCCTCGCCGCGTACGGGATCTGGGTGGTGCCGCCGTTCTGGCCCGGGATGCTCCTGCTCGTGGGCGGCGTGGTGCTGATGATGCTCGATGTCCGGATCCGGAACCTCGGCCTGGTGACCGCGCTCGGTCTGCTGGCCTTCGCGTCTGGCTCCGTGCTCGCCTGGCACGGGGTGGCGGAAACGATACGTGTGTCTCCGTGGCTGATCGCCGGCGCGACGGTGGCGAGCCTCCTGTACTACGGCTTCGCGCTCACGGTGGCGCTGCAGTCGCGCGATCGGATCTCGAACACCCAGCGCGGTCTGATCGGGCTGGTGGGCGAGGCGCGCGGCAAGCTCGCCCCTGAGGGCCCCGTCTACGTGAAGGGCACGATGTGGCGCGGGCGGAGCACGACCGGAGCCATCGCCCCCGGCACGCCCGTGCGGATCCGCGGGGTCGACGGCCTGGTCCTGCGGGTCGAGCCCGACCCCGGCGCCACCCCGACCCTCCGAGATGCGGAGCCCGCGCAGGCCGAGTGACCGAGTTGCCGGTTCGGTGACGAGGCCCATGCATCGGCCGCAACGGAATCCGTGCGGCCTCGGTTCTCGAATGACCTATCGAGATGCTCGACGACCTCACGACCCGTTGGCAGCACCACGCCGCCTGTCGCGGTGAGGATTCTAGCTACTTCTACGCGCCCAACTACTTCGAGAAGCGCGCCCAGAAGAACGCCCGTGAGGCCGTAGCCAAGTCGCTTTGCGCAGCGTGTCCGGTGCGTGAGATCTGCCTGGACTACGCCCTCGATGTCAGCGAGACCCACGGGATCTGGGGCGGCTACAACGAGATGGAGCGGCGCGCGATCCTGCGCGAACGAGCGCGCCGGGCCGGCTGAGCGGCGCCGGTCCTGCGAGCCGTCCCGGCGCCGTGCGAGGATGCCCCCATGAACGACGCCGATGTGATCGCCCGCCTGTCCGAGCTCGGGATCGAGCTGCCGCCCGCGCCGAAGGCCGTCGCCGCATACGTGCCGGTCCGGATCAACGGGACGACCCTGCACGTCGCCGGTCAGGTCCCGATGCGCGACGGCGTGCTGCTCCACCCCGGGCACCTCGGTGCGAACGTCATGCTGGACGACGGCCGTGATGCCGCCCGGCAGGCGGCGCTCCAAGCGCTCTCGGCGATCCGCGACGCGCTCGGCGGCTTCGATCGGCTCGATCGCATCGTCCAGGTCACCGTGTATATCGCCTCGACGCCCGAGTTCGTGGAACACCCGACCGTGGCCAACGGCGCGAGCGAGGTGCTTGCCGAGGTGCTGGGTGAGGCGGGACAGCACGCTCGCGCAGCCGTCGGGATGTCGTCGCTGCCGCTCGGTGCCTGCGTCGAGGTGCAGGTCACCGCGCAGGTGATGGGCTAGGCGTCCGAAGGACCCGCGCCCAGATCCCGCGGGAACCGGAGGTCGCCTTCGCGGCGCGTGACACCCCGGAGGTCGAACCATTCCAGCAGGGGCAGGGCGAACTTCCTGCTGGTGCCGAGTGTCTCGCGGAACGCGCTCACGGTCGTGCCGGCCGCTCCGGCCTCGCGCACGACTGCTTCGGCGTCCGCAACGAATCGAGGCGAGAACACCAGCTCGGGCGAGACTCGGACGACCAGCCCGGCGCGAGCGGCAGCCTCGATCACGTCGCGGCCGAGCCCGCTCGCCTGCAATTCCTTGACCGTGGGGGGCGTCGCCTCGCGGTCTCCACCGACCAGCTCGAGCAGCCGCTCGACGTCATCGGTGCGTTCTCCCAGCGCCACGCGATGACCGGGGAGCCGCACGGTGGCTGCGTTCCGTGCGACGGCACCGGTTCTCGCGAGGTCGTCGAGCAGCGCCTCGACCAGCACCGGATCGCGCGGCGCGCCCGCGGACCCAAGCGCGTCGGCCACCGCATCTCGCGCGCCGGATGCCGGCATCCCCTCTTCCAGCGGTTGGGCGGCGTGGAACATCTCGAGCGCGCCAGCGAGCGCGCGATCGACGGCGCCGCCGACGTCGTCGCGGACGAACCACCCGCCGACCCGGACCGCCCCGGCCGCCGCCGAGCCCGTGAGCACCAGCGCTTCGTCTGCGCGGACCGCGCCGCGCTCAGCCGTGAGGAGACGGGGGAGGTCATCGCGGCGGGCACCGGCGCGTGCGGCGAGCCGGAGGTGTGCGTCGCGGCCGGGCCGCGCTGGCGGGAAGGGATCGAGGACCGTGCCGCCCCCCACCGTCTCGCGACGCCCTGCTTCTCGGAGCACGAAGCGATCGAAAGGGTCGAGCACGAGCGGACGTGAGAGCCGCACCCGCACGAAGGCTTCGCCTCCGGGATCGAGCTGCGTCGGGCCCAGGAACCTAAGCGTCGCCCCGGCCTCCGAGGCACCCGCGTGCACCATGAACGCCCCCTTGCTGGTGACCGGGTGGTCCAATCCCCGGACCGGTTCGACCACGGCGTCGAAGGTGGCGGTCGCCCGGCGTACCCCCACGGGGCCGAGCACCTCTCCACGCGCGAGCTCGGCACGATCGATCCCCGCCAGGTTCACGGCGACCCGGCTGACCGGGCACGCCCGCTCTTCGCTCTGCTCGTGGGTCTGCAACCCGCGGATCCGCGCGCGGATCCCCGAAGGGAGGAGCTCGACGTCATCCCCGACCGCGAGACAGTCGCCCGCCAGGGTGCCCGTGACCACCGTCCCGGCCCCTTTGATCGTGAACACGCGGTCGACGAAGAGCCGGGGCCGGCCGGGCTCGGGCTCGCCGGCCTCCGCGAGCATCGCGTCGAGGGCTGCGATCAAGGCGTCGATCCCATCGCCGGTCTTGGCCGAGACCGGCACGATCGGCGCCGACGCCAGCGCGGTGCCGGCGAGCCGCTCGTGGACGTCAGCTTCGGCGATCGCGAGCGTCTCGTCGTCGACCAGGTCTCGCTTCGTGAGGGCGACCACGCCGCCGGCGACGCCGAGCACGTCGAGGATCTCGAGGTGCTCCTCGGACTGGGGCTTCCAGCCTTCGTCGGCCGCCACGACGAACAGCACGAGCCGTACGGGGCCGACGCCCGCCAGCATGTTTCCGATGAACCGCTCGTGTCCGGGCACGTCGACGAACCCGGTCTCGCGCCCGCTCGGGAGCGTCGCCCAGGCATAGCCGAGATCGATCGTGAGCCCGCGTCGCTTCTCCTCGGCCAATCGATCGGGATCGATGCCGGTGAGGCGCGCGATCAGCGCTGACTTGCCGTGGTCGACGTGACCGGCGGTGGCGACGACGCGGAGCTCGCCCACCGGGTCAGTCCTCGTCGAGGTCGTCGCCCTCGAGCGCGTACAGGAGCGCTCGGGCCAGGTGCGGCTCCTCAGTGGGCGCGACCGTGCGCAGGTCGAGCAGCACGGCGCCGTCCTCGACGCGGCAGAAGACCGATGGGGTACCCACGCGGAGCCGCGCCGCGAAGCCGGCGGGGTCGGGGACGGTCACGCGGATCCCGTACGAGGGAAGACTCGCGCCCGGCGTCGACCCGCCGCCCACGACCGAATCGCACTTGTGGACGTGCGCGTGCTCGAGGTCGCCGCCGAGCTCCGCGCAGAGTGCCTGCGCCCGGTGGTGCACCGACTCGGCCGTCTCGCGGAGCATCCGGTGGACGGGGATGTCGTCGTCGCGGCCGGTCGCGTACATCTGCAGGACCTGTTCGAGCGCGGCGACCTGCATCTTGTCGACGCGGACGGCGCGCGCGATCGGGTGTCGTCGAAGCTTGGCGACGAGGTCGGCCTGACCCACCACGATCCCGGCCTGCGGCCCGCCGAGCAGCTTGTCGCCCGAACACAGGACGAGCCCGGCGCCGTCGGCGAGCGCGTCGGTCGCGCTCGGCTCATCGGGCGGCATGCCGTGGCCGTGCGCGAGCAATCCCGATCCCACGTCGTACAGGAAGGGCACGCCGCGCTTGCCGGCAAGGACGGCCAGGTCCTTCGCGCTCGCTTCGGCCGTGAACCCGACCACGCGGTAGTTGCTCGGGTGGACCTTCAAGATGGCGCCCGTGCGCTCGGTGGTGGCGGCCCGGTAGTCGCCGATCCGCGTGCGGTTCGTGGTGCCGACCTCGATGAGCTTGGCGCCCGACGCGCCCATGATGTCGGGGATCCGGAACTCGCCGCCGATCTCGATCAGCTCGCCGCGCGAGACCAGAACCTCCTTCCGCTTCGCCAGAGCCGCCAACGCCAGGAGGAGCGCGGCCGCGCAGTTGTTCACCACGAGCGCGTCCTCGGCCCCGGTGAGGGCGATCAGCAGTTCCTCGGCGCGGCCGCCGCGCCGTCCGCGCGTGCCGGTCTCGCGGTCGACCTCGAGGTCGGCGTAGGCGGAGGCGGCACGGGCCGCGGCCCGTGCGGCGTCGACAGGCAGCGGCGCGCGCCCGAGGTTCGTGTGCAGGATCACGCCGGTCGCGTTGATCACAGGCGTGAGCCCGGAAGCGATGCGCGATGCCCGCTGACAGGCGCGCGCCAGGATGTCGTCGGCGGACGGAGGTTCGGCGCCCGCCGACGCGGCCGCGCGCGCCTCGTCGAGCGTCACGGCGAGGCAGCGCTTCAGCAGCGGCCGCCCAAGCGTGCGCGCCGCGCGCTTCCCCGGCTCGCTCCGGAGGAGCGCGTCCACCGAGGGAAGGGAACGACGTGCGTCGGCCATAGCGAAGAGACTACTTTGCCGACCGACGAGTCTGACGAGGGGATCTTGCCCCTCCTCAAGCTGGATCCGGATGAAGCTTGAATCCTTCAGGGTCGACATCTCAGAACCGGGTCGCGTTGCGCGATAGGGATATCTCGGGTATGAATGGAGCGAAGCTCGGACGCCAAGGCTGCCAACAAGGCAGGAGGTGGCTGCCGATGAAGAGGGAGAACTTGGGCGAGATGACACGAGCAGCCCGTATGGTCTCGAGGAGAGCGATGCTTATCGCGGTCGTGATCGGCCAATTGTGGCTGGCTCCACTCGCCGGTGCGCATCCGGGTGTCAACTGCAATTCTCAGAATGGTTATTGAAAGAGCAACGTCCACGCGACACAAGATTCACAACTGGGGAACCACCAGGGTGTCAAGAGCGCGAGCATGTGGGTCGGAGCGCCGGCGAACGACTGCAGCCGAGAGAGCACCATTGGAGTAACGACGGCTACCGGAAACGGCTTCGTGGAGTGGGGTTGGAACTTGGGGTGGCTATGGGACGCGACCTGTTCCACGTCGACCTACCAGTCTTCTCCGACTCGCTTCGTTGCCTGGGCGCCTCGGAACGGAGCTGTTCGCTGCCTGATCGAAGGCTCGATTCCCGACAGCGTGTTCAGAGGCTTCACGATCAAGGATTCGGATTCCGACACTGTCTGGTCCTACGACTATGAGGGAACGGAACTAGGGACGGTTGACGTTGATTTCGACCGGGGAACTCTATACACGAACGGCGAACGGCACGATTCGGCGGACTCCGCACAGGCGAACTTCGACCTGCTCCGTTTCCAGGTCGCCGGGTCCACAACCTGGTACGCCTTCAACGACATCGTGCAGATATGGGATGACGATCCACACGGGATGTCAGCGACGAACTACAACTGCCTTGAAGCATCAGCCGACAACGTGAAGGTGAAGGCCGACCCTCGGACATGTCCTTGAATCGACGGAGGCTAAGCTATGAAGCGATGCTCCTTGGCCATCATCCTCCTCCTGGTCACCTCAGGATCGATCCTCGGATGCTCTGCCGATTCACACCCGGACGCTCGCCAAACGCGAGCCGGGCGCCTCGCCGGTCCCGCGATACCTCCAGTAGAGGAGACGTGTCCGACACGGCATTCGCTCGATGAAGCCACGCGCGCGCTGGACGCTCCGGTGCTTCTTCCCAACGACGACCTCGCTGCGGGTGAGGGTGAAAGGGCGCGGCTCTGTCCAAGTGGCGAGATCGTATTCGTGTACTCCTCCGGGATGTCGATATCCGAAGCGAAGAACACGTTGACGGACCCGGAGGCCGAATGGAGGCAACTCGCTGACGACTACGCCGAATTCAGTGTGGGATCCACTCATGGTGTCGCAGCAAGCTTCGCTGACCCTGAGAAGGGCGCACTTGGCGGCGTTCAGTTCGTCCTCGACAGTGGTCGGTACATCCTCTCGGGCGATGGGAAGCTTCCGCTCTCCGCTCTGGTTCGAGTCGCGGACTCACTCCAGGCCGCAGCCTAGACGGGCACCGCCGCAGGCCTGTTCGGTAGGATGGGGCGCCATGGACACCGACCAGCGCCCCGCGTTCCAGAACCAGGTCACCTCGATGATCCGCGGCGGCGGCCTCGACGTCGAGGTCGTCCCCGCCGGCGACCTGACCACCGAGGAGATGATCCTCAACATCGGTCCGCAGCACCCGTCGACGCACGGCGTGCTCCGGGTGGTGCTCGAGCTCGACGGCGAGGTCATCACGCGCGCCGAGCCCGTGATCGGGTACATGCACCGTGCCGCCGAGAAGCTCGCGGAGTACCGCGACGTGCGGCAGACGCTCGTGCTGATGAACCGCCACGACTGGATCAGCGCGTTCAACAACGAGCTCGGCTGGACGATCGCGGTCGAGCGGCTCGCCGACATCGAGGTGCCGGACCGGGCCCAGTGGATCCGCACGATGTTCGCCGAGTGGAACCGGGTCCTGAGCCACCTGATGTTCAGCGGCTCGTACCCGCTCGAGCTCGGCGCGATGACGCCGATCTTCTACGCGTTCCGGGAGCGCGAGTTGATCCAGGACCTGATGGAATCGGCGACCGGCGCGCGGATGCACCACTCGTACTGCCGGGTCGGCGGTCTCAAAGACGATCTCCCTCGCGGGTTCCTGAAGCAGAGCGCCGGAGTGCTCGCCGCGGTCCGCAAATCGATCAAGGACTTCGAGTCCCTGATCATGGGGAACGAGATCATCTTCAAACGCTGCCGCAACGTCGGCATCATCCCCACTGAGATGGCGATCCAGTACGGCACCTCGGGCCCGGTGCTGCAGGCCTCCGGCGTCGCGATGGACCCCCGCAAGGACGAGCCTTACGAGAAGTACGGCGAGGTCGAGTTCGAGGTCCCGGTCGGCAAGACCGGTGACTCGTACGACCGGCTCTGGGTCCTCGTCGAGCGCATGAAGCAGTCGTGCAACATCATCGAGCAGTGCATGGACAAGCTTCCCGCAGGCGCCTACCGCGCCGCGAAACTTCCGAAGACGCTGAAACTCGACGGCGAGATCTACGTCCGTACCGAGAACCCACTCGGACTCATGGGCTACTACGTGGTGGGCAACGGCAAGAAGGAGCCCTACCGCCTGAAGATGCGCACCGCGTCATTCTCGAACGTCAGCGTGATACCCGCGATGTTGCCGGGGACGCTCCTTCCCGACCTGATCTCGATCCTCGGATCGGTCTTCTTCGTGGTCGGCGACGTCGACCGCTGACCCGGTGGTGCCGCGCCGTAGGCTGGCGCCGTGACCGATCCCCTCACCGGAGCGTTCGAACGCGCGCGTCGGGTCGCCGACGAGGTGCTGTTTCCCGCGGCGCAGGCCACCGATACGGCGCCTCTGGTCCCGCAAGCGAACCTCGATGCGCTCCGCGATGCGGGTCTGCACGGCCTCCAAGGTCCCACCGACGTGCCCGGCGGCCTCGGTGCCGGGCACGTCGCCGCTCGGCCGATACTCGAGGCCGTGACCGGCGGGTGCGGCGCGACCGCGTTCGTCTACGCGCAGCATCACGGGGCGGTCCGGCGGGTGGCAGGGGGCGACGGGCCGGCGCGCGAGCCGTGGCTTCCCCGCCTGTGCGATGGCTCGACGCTCGCGGGGATCGGCTTCGCCTACCTGCGTCGCCCGGGTGAGCCCGCGGTCCGCGCGACGCCCGACGGCGAAGGGTGGCGCCTCGACGGGGAAGCGCCGTGGATCACGGGCTGGGGCCTCGCGCAGGCCTTCGTGCTCATGGCACGCACCCCGGACGGGTGCGTCGTCACCGTGGCGGTCGACCGGCCGTACGACCGTGCGGAGCTTGAGCCCGGCGAGTCCCAACGCCTCTCGGCCATGGGTGCGACGGGCACGGTGGCGCTCACCATCCACGGGCTGCGCGTGACGCCCGACGATGTCGTGGGCGTGCAGAGCGAGGGGATATGGCGCCGCCGTGATCTCGCAGGCTCGGCGATGCCGTCGGCTGCACCGCTCGGGATCGCGGATCGCGCGATCCGGCTCTTGGAGCTCCGGGAGCCCGATCCGGCCGAGGCACTGCGTGTTCAGCTCCTCGCACGCCGCGCCGCCGCGGACGCCGGTTCGATCCGCGTGTCCGACGCGCTCGGGTCCAACGACGATGCCAGGTTCGCTCGGGCGATCGCCCGGGGGAGCACGGAGCGTGACCGCGGTCTGGATCTGGCGCGGCGCGCGACCGACGCGCTCGTGGCGGCCAGCGGCGGCGGCGCGATGTCGCTCGATCACCCGGCACAGCGCCTGGCGCGCGAGGCGACGTTCTACTTGATCCAAGCCCAGACCCGCGACCTGCGGGCGGCCACGCTGGCTCGCACGACCGGCGTCTGAGGGCTCCCACCCCCGCTCCCGTTCAGCATCGGAGCTTCAGCATCGGCCCCCTTGCGGCCGATACCCTCCAGAGGGGGTTCCGCTATGCAGCAGGAGTTCGTGGGTGGGTTCCGCGTGCGCGCGGTCAAAGACGGCGCGCTCGAGGTGTGGGCGAGGGGTTGGCGGCTCGAGCTGCGAGTGCTCCCGCTCGTCCCGATCGCCATGGCGGGCGCATTCTTGGTCTCCCCAGTGTCGATCCCTGCCCGCGTCTTCGCCGCCGCGCTCCTCTTGGCATGTGCCGGCGTGTGCCATCGCCTGACGAAGATGGGGTTCCGGCTCACCGACAAGGGCGTGGAGGTCGTCGACGTGCTGAAGACCACTCGCGTTCCCTGGGACGAGGTCGCCGGATTCGTGAGCGAGCCCGGCCCGCACGAGACGCGATGCGTGCTCGTGGGCGAGCACGGCCTCCACGTGCGGGCTCCCGGGACCTTCGACGCCGAGGAGATGGGGGCGTACGAGCAGGCCGACCGATCGCCGATCGACGAGCTCAACCGGCTCCTGTGGTCTGTCAGGCGTGGCGAACGCCCCCTGGCCGCCTGACCTGCGCACCGGGTCGCCTCGGGTCGCCTGGGGTCGCCACCGTCCTAGGCGTCGGTCGTCGCCGCATCGAGCCATGCCGGTGCCGTGAGCCCGGGGGTCGCGAGCAGCAGCCATTTGAACCGACCGAGTGAGGCAGGGTCGGCGAGGAGCGTCGCCCGGCTCCGCCCGGTCCACGCCCGAACGGCACCGAGCCCGTCGCGTCCGTCGAGCAGCGCCACCTGTCGTGTGAGCTCGGCGCGCACCCACTCCTCGAATCCCAGCGCCATCAGGGCGCGATGCTGAGTGAGGACCGGGAAGGCGGCGAGGCCGGCCCGCTCGGCCCGCGACGCGACCTTCGCGAAGTCCACGCCCGCCGTGATGTCGGCGTCGCCGGGGACGTCAAGCGGATCGTCGACGACGCGATGGCCGCGGTACCCGTGGGTTCGGCCGCCGCTCGATCCGACGTCGCCGTAATCTATCACCAGAGCGAAGCCGTGCGTGAGCGCTGCGGCCACGTCGTCGACGAACGCGAGCGCTTCCTCGGCCACCACCACCTCCTCGTCCGTCGCGAGGTCGCCGGCGTCGCTCAAGAGGTCGGCATCGGCATCGACCAAGATCTCGACCAGGCGGTCGCCGATCGCTCCGACGCGGACCTCGCGCGGCCCGCCGGAGGTTCCTCGCAGTCTGCGGAAGGGGAGGTTGTCGAGCAGCTCGTGCGCGAGGACCAGGTGGGGGCCGACGGGGCTCGCGTCGCCCAGCGCGTCGCGCACGGTGACGCCGGCGACCGTGGCGAGGGCCGCCCGTGCGCCGGCGCTTCGCTCGACGGCCACGTACTCGAGCCGGTCCGGACCCAGCGCGGCGATCAGCTGCGCGGCGAGCGTCCCGTCGCCCGCGCCCACCTCGGCGATGCGGAACGGGTCGGGATCCCCGAGCGCGGAGCGGAGCTCGTCGATCGCGCGTCCGAGCAGCTTGCCGAACACCGGATGGACGTGGGGGCTCGTGACGAAATCGCCGTCGGCGCCCACGGGGGGGTTCTCGTAATAGCCGCCATCGCCGTACAACGCGAGGTCCATGTACTCGGCGAACGTGAGCGGGCCATGGTCCCGGATCGCCTCGAGGATCGTGTCGCGGACCGACGTGTGCATGCGACAAGTATCGCGGTTGCACGTGCCCGCGCGGCACCTGGGAGGATGGCCCGCGTGAACGACCCACGACCGATACGGCACGCGGCGTCAATGATCGTGGCTCGCCCCGGCGTGGATGGGCCTCAGATCCTGGCCGTCCAGCGAGGCTCGGGGAGTCGCTTCCTGGCGGGCTACGTGGTGTTCCCCGGCGGGGCCGTCGACGCCGAGGATGCGACGCTCGCCCGGCGGTGGTTCGGGGATCCCGGCGAGGCCGCCCGTGCCGCGGCGATCCGAGAGCTGGTCGAGGAGGCGGGTCTGGCCCTCACGGCCACCGGGCTCGTCGACGCCGGCGATCCCGACTCGCTGGAGCCGACGGATGCCGCGCCGCCCTCGATCGGCCAGCTCCCCGAGACGACGCACTGGATCGCGCCCGAGGACGTGCCCGTCAGGTTCGATGCCCGGTACTTCGCGGTGGCGGCGCCTGCCGGGTTGGAGCCGGTCGCCGACGGCGCCGAGGCCGAACTCGCTTGGTGGGAGAGCCCGCGCTCGCTGCTGGCTGGGTGGGCCGAAGGGGACCGAAAGCTCTACTGGCCGACGTACTTCACGATGCTCCGGCTGGCGACCTGCGAGACCGTCGACGACGTGCTCGCGCTGCGGTTCGAGACGCGCGAGGCCGACGAGGCCGAGGTGGACTCGTTGCCCCCCTCGGTGTTCTGGGAGGAGTGAGGTGCTGCGGATCCTGCGTGTGCTGGCGCCGAATCCAGACGTCTACACGCTGGAGGGAACGAACACCTGGATCGTCGGCACGGAGCCCTCGCTCGTGATCGATCCCGGACCCGACATCGCGGCGCACCTCGACACCGTCGGGCGACTCGCGGGAGGGGTCGGCGCGGTGCTCGTGACGCACGATCATCCCGACCATGCGCCCGGCGCGATCGCGTTCGCCGAGTCGGTCGGAGCGCCGCTCTATGCCTTCCGGCTGCCCGGCGCCGAGCATCTCCGCGACGGCCAGATCGTCCGCGTCGGGGCGTTCGCGATCAGCGCGGTGCACACGCCGGGTCACTCAGCCGATCACGTGGCGTTCCATCTGCCGGCAGAGGGCGCGCTCTTCACGGGCGACGCGGTGCTGGGGCGCGGGACGAGCTTCATCGACCCGCCCGAAGGCGACCTCGCGAAGTACCTTCGTTCGCTGCAGCGCATGCAGGAGCTCGCACCCCGCACGCTGTATCCGGGGCACGGCCCGATCGTGATGCGGGCAGGCGAGAAGCTGCAGGAGTACGTCGACCATCGCGCCGACCGCGAGGCGCAGGTCCTGGCCGCGCTCGCCAGCGGCGCCCAGACGGTCTCCGCGCTGGTCGAAACGATCTACTCGAACTATCCGCCCGAGGTCCGCCCGCTCGCCGCCCGTTCGGTGCTGGCCCACCTGCTCAAGCTGGCATCGGAGGGGCGGGTCGCGCGCGCCGGCCTTGGCGAGGACGCCACCTGGGGAATCGTGGTGCCCCGCGAGTGCGCGCGGTGCGGCCGCGCGGTGCGTGGCCGCGCCCGCTACTGCTCGACCTGCAGCCTGGTGCTCCTGCAGGAGGGTTCGGGCGACCCCCCCGCGGCGACACCAGAGGGCTGACCCGGTCCTCAACCGGTCGCCGCGCGCAGGTGGTGGCGGACGAGGTAACGCCCCCGTCCCACGACTGCGATCGTGCCGAAGGCCACGAGCCGCCGGATCGCCCGGTTCGCCGATTCCCGAGTGGTGCCGGCGAGCGAGGCCAACGTCTCTTGGGTGAGCGTGAACGGGATCACCGTGCCGCCCGCTTCCGACTTGCCGAACCGCGAGGCGAGATCGTCGAGCCGGCGCGCCACGCGCTCGTCGACCCCGAGCCACGCGAGATCGCATGCGAGCGCCTCTCGGCGACGCGAACGTGTCGCCAGCAACGCCTCGGCGTCGCAGCCGGCCACGGGCACCAACCGCGACGGTCGCATCGCCCGCACCGTGTGGGCCGAGACGGCGCCGTCGGGCTCGCCGACCGGGTCGCCCGGCCCCAGCACGTCGAGCGTGAGCTCGCGGCCGTCGTTGCCCACCGCGGCAGCGGTGAGGACACCCGACCGCACCCGCCACAGACCGGGTGCGTGTTCGCCCTGACGGATCACGGCCTGGCCGGTCCGCAAGGGCGTGAGGGGGAGTGGTTCGTGCCAGCGGGTCAGCCGCTCGGCCATCGTCGCCACTCCTTCTGGGGGAGCCCGGGGACCGCGGACGATACCGGGCGGTACCGACACGGCCGACAACCGGCGGGGGACCGTTGCGCCTGCTCGGCCCGTTCCACCGTCCCCGGGACCCGCTAGGCTGGCCCCGCGGAACCCCCGGACGACAAGAGGAGGCCTTCCGTGGCGAAACCGAAGCTCGAGGTCGTGCTCGCGGCCGTGCCCCTGTTCGAGGGGCTCTCGAAGAAACAGCTGAAACACGTCGCGGGCCTCGCCGAGATCGCGAATTACATGGAAGGGCACTCGGTCGTTCGCGAGGGCGACATCGGGGATTCTTTCTTCGTCGCGCTCACCGGCCAGGCGAAGGTGCGGGTCAAAAGACGGACCGTGCATCGGATACTGCCCGGCGACCATTTCGGCGAGATATCGCTGCTCGACGGCGGTGAGCGCACCGCGACCGTCATCACCGAAACCCCGATGACGATGCTCATGATCTCACGGGTCAACTTCCTGAGATCGCTCGAGCAGGACGCCGAGAAGGCGATGGCGCTCCTCGAGAGCCTCGCGCGGATGCTGCGCCGCGTCGACCGGTCGCTCGGCCGGTAGTTCGCATGAAGGCCGAGTTCTACCGGGAGGACGCGCCCGACGATGTCGTCGTTACCGCGACCTGGGACGGCCTCGACGTGGCCGTCGAGGGTGAGGAGGAGTCGCTCGCTGCCACCATCACGAATTCCTTCCGGCGGACCCCGGTCGTGACCGACGACGGCGCGTATCGCCGCCAGGGGACGAGCGGGGAAGTCCAGCTCCAGCCCGGCACGCTCGAGTGGTTCCGCGCCGTCGCCCAGATCCGTGCGACCGCGGAGTCTGGACTGCGCGCCCGCCTGGTCCCGGGGATCCGCGAAGGCGGCTTCGACCCGGCCGCCGGTTATCGGTCGTTCGGCGACGCGGTCGAACGACTGTCCTTCCGCGACGCTGAACCGACCTCGACAGGAGACGCCCCGCCACCAGCCGCCAGATAGGCCTTCCCCGCGTCGCAGAACGCACGGAAGTCGCAGTGACGGCACCACTGCCCCGGCGTCGGGTCGAACGCGCCGCCTTCGATCGCCCCGAGTGAATCCGCGACGCGCTTCCTGACCACGTCGGGGTCATCCATGGGGCGAACGACCTCCTCGCCGATCGCCAGGTAGAAGTAGGTGAGCGTGACCTCCTCGGCCCGCTTCCCCCAGATCTCGACGCAGGCGAGCCCGTACAGATCGAGCTGCAGCCCGAGCGACGGGTCGTCGACGGGCGGGCGCTTCCCCGTCTTCCAGTCGACGACCTCCCACGGGCCGTCGGGCTCGCCGTAGATCGCGTCGATCCGGCCGGCCACGCTCATCGCGCCGAGCCGCAGCAGGAACGCCCGCTCGGCGAAGAGCGGGGTCACGTCGTTGAACCGGCTTTCGATGAACGCCTGCCGCAAGCGCTCGACCCGGCCGGGATCGCCAGCGAGCTCCTCGTCGGTGAGGTCGGGCGCGTCGCTCATCTCGAGCAGCTGGCCTTGCCCGCGAGCCCTGCGTTCGATCCACTTGTGGACGTCGGTCCCGATCCGCGCCGCGGGGCCACTGAACCGCGGCAGCGGCCGCACGCTCGTCCAGTAGAAGCGCTTCGGGCACTGCGCGTACGTCGTGACGCCGCCCACCGAGACCGAGAGCGGCACGCCCTCGGCCGGGGGGACGCCCTCCGCGGTCTCGCGTTCGCGCAAGTGCGCGGCCACCTGCCGGCGCTCGGCCGCGAGCCGCTCGAATGCGGCCCGATCGTCGTCTCCCAACGTCTCGATCAGCGAGGACTGCACCCCGCCCGCCTCCACGGCCTCGAGCGCGGCGCGCCGCCAACCGTCGGGGAACGTGCCGTCGGACTCGTCGGGCCGCGCCGGACCCGGCCAGTCGCGCACGAACCTCGCACGGAATCCGAGCATCGGGTTCACGTCGCCGGGCTCGTCGGGGCCGCGCTCGACCGTGGCGTCGCCGGTGGCCTCGCCCCAGGCGAACAGCTCGTCGAGGAAGGCGCTGGGCTTCTTCGGGCGTGAGTTGTCGCCGTACCAGAGGGAACCGGAGACGTGGAGCGACCTCCGCGCGCGCGTCAGCGCCACGTAGGCAGTGCGGCGTTCCTCTACAAGCTCCTGCACCTTGAGTGCCTCGCGGAACGCCGAGAGATTTCCCTGGAAGGTCGGCAGGATGTCGCGGTCGCCGCGCAGCTCGAAGTCGAGAGACTTCCCGCGCTCGGCCGGGTTCTGGGGGATCGCGGGGTTCGGCAAGATATCGTGCGCCATGCCCGGCACGAACACGTGGTCGAACTCGAGGCCCTTCGCGACGTGGATCGTCATCGCCTTGACCGAGTCCTCGTCTGAGGGCTGCACGGGCGCCCACTCCTGCTTGTCGAGGGCCTCGACGGCATCGACGTGGTCCAGGAATGCACGGAGCGTGAGCTCGCCCTCGAGCGGCTCGAACGCGTGCACCTCGTCGAGGAAGGCGGCGAGGTTCCGGCGGGCCGAGACGGCGCGGCCCCGGTCGACATCGGCGTCGAGCTCGGCCAAGATCCCCGTGCGCCGGATCACCTCGCCCAGGAACTCACTGACGGGACGGCGGGCCTCCACGCGGAGCGCCTGCAGCTCGCCGCGGAACGCCGCGACCCGGGCCACCCCTTCGTCGGACAGGTCCTTGACCTCGTCGAGATGCTCGAGCACCTCGGACACCAGGAACCGGTCGTCTTCGTCGAGGCCGAGCGACTCGCGTAGGTCGCGCGTGTGCTGACCCGCCGCGCGCGCGAGCACGGCGACGTCTTTGAATCCGACGCGGTAGCGCGGCCCCATCAGGATCCGAGCGAGCGCGACCGACGCCGTCGGGTCTTGCACCGCCCGCGCGCACGCGAGCACCTCCACGACCTCGGGTTGACTGAGGAGCCCGGCGAGCCCGAGCACCTCCACCGGCACCCCTCGTTCACCGAAGGCCTGCTGCAGCAGCCCGAAGAGCCGGCTGGTGCGGCAGAGCACCGCGACGTCGGACCAGGCCGCGCCGGCCTCGTGGAGCGCCAGGACGCGCTCGGCGATGCCGATGGCCTCCGTCCACTCGTCGGCGCAGCGCGTCAGCGTGACCTCGCCTGCCCCGTTCGGCGGGTGGGGAACGAGCTGCTTGTCAGCGTCGGGACGCAGCCGAGCCGGTACCGGTGCGATGATCGCGTCGGCCGCCGCGAGGATGCGCGACCCCGACCGGAAGTTCGTGTAGAGGGGCAGGCGTTGCGAAGGGGAGCCGTCGGCCCGGGGGAACTGCGTCGGGAACTCCAGGAGGTTGTAGAGCGAGGCCCCGCGCCAGGCGTAGATGTTCTGATCGGGGTCGCCCACCGCGGTGACGGGGTGCCCGCCACCGAACACGAGCCGCATCAGCTTGGCCTGCGCAACGTTCGTGTCCTGGTACTCGTCGAGCAGCACCGCCTGGAATCGCGCCCGGTGTTCGGCGACCACCTCGGGGTGACGTTCCATCACGTCGATCGCCCGCTGGATCTGATCGCCGAAGTCGATCACGCCGAGCTCGCGCGTCAGCTCGCGGTAGCGGCCCGCGGCGCGCGTGAGCTCGAGGCGTTCCTGCGCGGCCTTGTAGACGCGTTCGGAGCGGGCCGATCTCAGGGTGTCGAGGCGGCCCCCGAGCCACTCGGCCGCCGCGGCCGGCTCCACGAGGTGATTCTGCATCTGGTCGTCGAGCTCGAGGATCTTCGAGACGAGCGAGGGCTGATACGTGGCGGCGGCGTGCTCGAAGGTCATGTCGTCGAGGACCCGAGCGCACAGGGACGTGCGCTGGGCGGCCGAGAGCACCCGGGTACCGGGCTCGTAGCCGGCGAGCATCCCGTAGCGCTCGAGCAGGCTGGCCGCGAACCCGTGGTAGTTCGCGATCTCGGGCTCCTCGCCCTCGCCGAGCTCGAGTCCGGCGAGCGCCCGGCGGACCCGTACCCGCAGGTTGTCCGTGGCCTTGTTCGTGAAGGTGAGACATAGGACGTTGCCGGGCATCGCGCCCTTGTGGCCGGCCTCGGTGCGGCCCGTCGCCGCGAGGGCGAGAAAGACGACACGCGCCGCCATCACGGAGGTCTTCCCCGAACCGGCCCCCGCGATCAGCACATAGGGCTCGAGCGGCATCGAGATCGCGCGCCACTGCTCGTCGGTGGGCGGCGCCCCCATCGCAGTCTCGATCTCGGGCGGGACCGGCGGCAAGCCGCTCACGAGCGTGCTCCCGTCAGAACCTCGTCGACCGGGAAGAGCGGCCGGCCCTCGACGTAGAGCGGACACAGCGACTTGAACTCGCACCAGAAGCAGTCGGCGGCCGGGTTCGGGCGGTAGACCTCGCCGGCGTTCAGGCGCTTCTTCTCGGCGATCAGCTGGGAGAGCGTGGCCTCGACCTTGGCCTGGTACTCCTCTTGCGAACGCTGCGAGACCTGCCAGGCCTTCGTCACGATCTCGCCGGTGCGCCAATGGCCTTTCACGAACGCGAGCTCGACCGCTCGAACCGGCCGATATTCAGCGAGATCCTCGCTGCGCTGCACGGCCAGGTAATAGATGCCCAGTTGGAGGCTCTCCTCGGCTTTGGGCGCATTGTCGGGGTTGCCTGTTTTGAAGTCGGTGATGCGGGTGCCTCCCGACAAGATCGCGCCGATGCGGTCGATCACGCCGTTGATCGTGACGCCGTCGAACTCGAACTCGAAGTACTGCTCGACCGCGAGCGACTGGTGCTCGCCATAGGAGAACCACCAGTTCGGGAACATCCGGTCTTCGACGAGGCGCCGGTACGCGACGCTCACGGCCTTCGACGGGAATACGCGCTCGTCCCATCGGGCGTCGAGCGCGGCGAGGATCGCCTCCTTGGTCTTGGGAACCTCGCCCTTCTCGCAATCCTCGATCAGGGCGTGCACGACCTTGCCGACCCAGGCCTGATACCCCGCATCGCGGCCGAGCCCGAGGTCGTCGCCGAGCACGTGCTGCAGCTCGCAGTTCGCCAGGTTCGACAGGCGTGAATAAGAGACCCGCAGGTTCTCGTGCAACGGACGCCCCGTGTCGGTCCAGTCGCGCTGGAACCACCAGGCCGTGGGGTCGACCCAGAGCGCGTGCAGCCCTTCGATCGCGGCCAGGCGTTGCCAGCCGGGGAGCGACGGGTCGGCCAGGGAGCGGCGCCAGGATGCCTGGGCCTCGCGCACGCTCACCGGCTCGTCGAATGGGCCGGCGGGGACGGGGGTCCACGGCACGCCGCGCTCGTCGACGAATCGCGACCGCGACGACAGCTCGTCGGCGTCGGGGTGCGTGTCGGCGCACGCGAGCACGGCGCGCGACCGGGCCCGCCCCACCACCATGTCGAACAGACGGCGTTCGTCTTCGATCCGGGAGCGCGTGCGCTCGGCGTTCGTGATCGAGCGGTCGAGCACCGCGAGATCGAACATCGGCTCGGGCCGCGTCAGGCTCGGGAAGTTGCCCTCGACGGCGCCCGCCACGAGCACCGTGTCGAACTCGAGGCCGGCAGCGCCGTGGGCGGTGAGCACCTGGACCGCGTCGGCGCGGGCGCGCTCCCACGCGGAGTAGCCCGGGCCGTGCTCGCCCGCGTCGAGACCCTCGAGGAACGCCACGACGCTCGTGTCGCCGCCGTCTCCCGTCTCGGCCACGGCGTTCGCGAACGTCACCACGGTGTCGAGCTCGCGTCGGGCCTCGGCCTGGTCGGTGGCCGTGTCGACGAGCCGGCGCGAGCACGGCAGCGCTTCCCACAGCGCGCGGAACGCGTCCTGCACCGACATGCCGGCGAACAGGGCCGCCCTCGTGAGCGCATCGCGGGCGGCGACGACCTGCGCGGCCTCTGTCTCGCTCAGGCCTTCGGTGACCTCGAGCGCGCGCGCGTTGGAGCCGAGTCGGGACGAGGCCGTGCGCAGCACGCCGCGTGCCGCGGCGGGCGAGAGTCCTACCACGTCGGAGGTCAGCAGCTGCTCGGCGAGCCCCTCTCGGCGGGGCTCGTCCGCCACGAGCCAGCGGAGCGCGAGCACGTACGGGCGGGTGGCCGGTTCCGAGGTGAGCGAGAGGCCGCGCTCGGGCACGGCGCGCGGGATCCGGGCGTCGTCGAGCGCACGCAGCAGACCTCCGAGGTGGGTGCCCTGCCGCCGCACGATCACGGCCATGTCGTCCCACCCCACGCCGTCCTCCACATGCCGTCGCCGCAACTCGCGGGCGATCGAGGCGTGTTCCTCGGCGGTGTGCGGCGCCACCCACGCAGCGATCGCCGGTGGCTCGATCGCGCGATGCGGCGTCTCGAGCCGCAGTTCGCGGGTGCCGGGGAACGTCTCCGCGAACCGCTCGAGCGGCACCGGGCTCATCCCCTGGAACGAGAAGACGTGCGCCCCGGCGTCGGCGGCGACCACCAGATCAGGAGCGGCGAGGCCCCGGAGGATCGCCTCGGCCGCCTCGCTCGAGTCCTGGAAGTCGTCGACGAGCACGTGGTCGAAGAGCGGTTCGCCTTCGCCGGCCACGGCAGCGGCCCGCTGCAGGAGGGCGGCGAAGTCGACGACGTTCAGATCGTCGAGCACCGCCTGGTACTCCCCGAGGAACCGCGCGAGCTCGTGCCAGCCGGCGAGGCCTCGGCGTTCTGCGGCTTCGGAGATCGACTCCGGGCTCCGCATCGCCTCCTGGGCACGCAGCAGGAACTGGCGGACGTGATCGGCGAACCCGCGGAGCTCGAGCAGCGTGCCGAAGGCCGGCCACTCCGCGGGGTCCTGACCGGCCAGCAGCTCCTGTACCTTGGCGAACTGCTCGGCGGCCGAGAGCACCTGCGGCGGCTCGGCGCCTCCGAGCGCCTCGGATCGGTCCTTCAAGATCCGGTGCGCGAGCCCGTGCATGGTGACGACCTGGAGCCCCGGCAGCGACGAGGGAAGGCGGGCCAGGAGCGCCGCGCGACTGGCGTCCTTGGCCCGGCTCGAGCCGGTGACGAGCACCACGCGCTCGGGATCGGCCCCGGCCGCGAGCAGCCGCGCGAAACGCTCGCGGAGGATCGCGGTCTTGCCCGTGCCGGGCCCGCCGGTGACGAGCAGGGGGCCGTCGGTGTGCGCGAGCACCGTCTCCTGCTGCGGATCGGGAAGGAAGGAGATACCGGGGGAGCTCACGGTGCGATGCTACTCGCCGCCGGGGACACCCCGAGCTACAGGTCGGGGCGGGGCGGCAGGCCGCCCACCTGGACGGCCGATCCCTCGGCGGGGGCCGTGTCGGTCCGTCCCTCGACCACTCGCCGGTACCAGCGCTCGACGTCTGCGGGGCCGATCGCGCCCACGAGGGCACCCTCGAGCAGCACCAGGCTCTCGCGGCCGCCGAGCCACTCGAGGGCGTCGTCGAGGCGCTCGTCCGGACCCACCGTGGGGAACTGCGCGAGCGGCACCATCGCGTCGCGCGCGGGCCGGAGCGGGTCGCGCCCGCCCATCCGCCGTGCGCCGGCGAGGGAGATCGTGCCGACCACCAGCCCGTCGTCGGCCACGACGGGAAGCGCTCCGGTGGCTCCGCGCAGCCCTCGATCCAACGCCTCACCGAGCGACATCGACGCGGGGATCGAGGCCGGCGGCGGCCGCATCGCCTCGGCGACGGTGCCACGTTCGAGCTGATCCCGGAACGCGATGCGCCGGTCCATACCGCGCCCCGTGGTGATCAGGATGAACCCGATGTACCCCGTGAAGAGCCAGAGCCCGCCCCCGTGGTTGAAGGCGTACAGCGCGTAGGCGAGCATCGCGACCCCCACGGCGATACTCGCGTACCCGGCGACGCGCATCCCCGTGCGGCGGCTCCTCGTGGCGCCCCAGACGCCGGCCATCAACACGCGGCCCCCGTCCAGCGGGAACCCCGGCAGGGCGTTCAGCCCGGCGAACAGCAGGTTCAGGCTGGCGAGGTCGTGCAAGATCTCTGATGTGAGCCCCGAGGTTGCCGCGGCCACCACGGATAGGAGTCCGGCAACGGCCAGCGTCGTCAGCGGCCCGACAACCGCGACGAGGAACTCACCGCGTGCGCCTTTCGCGTGCGCCTTCGTCTCGGTGGCGCCGCCCCAGAACACGAGCGTGACGCCCAGGACCGGGAGGCCGAGCGAGCGGGCCATCACCGCGTGGGCGCCCTCGTGGAGGAGCACGCTTCCGAAGAACACCGAGGTCGCGAAGACCGCGAGGAAGAGCGCGGTGGACCCGTCGGCGCCGTCGAAGGTCGTGAGCCGGGCGTACTGGATCCACACGTAGAGCGCGGCCACCCAGATCCACGACATCCCCAGATAGAGGGGGACGCCACGGATCGTCGTGATCTTCCAGCGCTTTCCGATGCCCATCCATCGAGCCTACCCCGTGCCCGGCGTTTGCCTCCCGTCTGAACGATGAGCATGCTCGAGGCGTTCATGCATGCGATGGGAGAAGCCGCGAGCACCGTCGACGCGTCGCCCTCGCGCGGCTCGACGGAGCCGCCGGGGTTCGAGGCGTTCTTCGAGTCGGAGTATCCGAGGCTGGCAAGGGCGATGTACCTGGTGACCGGAAACGCGCAGGAGGCCGAGGAGCTCGCGCAGGAGTCCTTCCTCGCGGTCTGGGAACGCTGGGATCGGGTGCACGACATGGACGACCCGACCGGTTACCTGTTCCGAACCGCGATGAACCGGTTCCGGAGCCGGCTGCGTCGTGCGACCCTGGCGGCGCGCCGGGCCGTGGGTGCTTCCGAGGGGCGCGACGGGTTCGCCGAGGCCGACGAGCGCGACGCGGTGGCGCGTGCGCTGTCGGCGCTTACCCCCCGCCAACGGGCCGCGGTGGTGCTCACCGAGCTGCTCGGCTACGGCGCCGAGGAGGCCGCCCGGATCCTCGGCGTGCAGGCGGCCACCGTGCGGTCGCTCGCCTCCCAGGGCCGCGCCACGATGCGCACGATGCTGGAGACCGACGATGGATGAACGGAAGTCTTTGAAGCCCGACCTCGAACGTCTGGCCGATCGAGTCGATACGGGCCCCGGCGCGCTGGAGCGGCTTCGCTCGCGTCGCCGTCGAAAGGCGATCCGGCAGCGGATCGTTGCAGGCACGATGGCCGGGGTGCTGGGGGTGGGAGCAGCCGCGGTCGTGTGGGTGGCGTTCCACGGGAACGGGGAGACCCCTTCGGTGACGATCTACGCGCCGCCGCGGGTCCCGACCGTGTGGCCGGAGTCGGGGCTCGAAGGGGAGGAGACCCCCCGGGTCGTGCAGTCCCGGGCGGACGACCACGATCCCGAGGTGGCGTGGCGTCGATCGCCGGACAAGGTCGTGCACGCGTTCGTGGCGTCCGTGCTGGGGTGGTCCGAGCCGGATGTCCGGTCGCAGTATCCAGGGCTCGAGACCTCACGCCGGTGGTACTCGGCGGCCGAGATCGCGTGCCCGCCCGGCACGTTGTGCAACCGGTCAGGCCCTTTCCTCGACATCGAGGTCGTGCAGCCCGCGCGACAGGGCGAAGGCGGAATCTGGTCGGTCGCAACCGTGCGCAGCTCGGGACTTCGGATCGTTGCGCACGAGAGCGATCCGCCCAGATCCGGCACGATCCGCGGCGTCGTCATACCGGCCGCCGGACTCCATACGGTGGCCGGCGTGCAGTGGTTCGACGGCTGCGCCGGCGCGAACGCCGTCCTCGACGACATCCGTCCCGGCCGCTTCGTGATCACGCTGCCGGATCCGGTGCCGGCCGCGGCGCCCGGCTGCGGATCGGCCGCGGCGGGCTACGTCTACGCCTACTCCGTCCCCCGGGTCACGCAGCCGGTCGGCGACCCTTTGTTGGAGAGCGCCTCGATCAGCGACCTCACGATCGTGCCGATCCGTGTGCAGGTCGCCGGCGAGGCGCCGGTGCCCTCGGGACTCGCCGAGCAGGTCGAGCCCGTGGCACCGAAGCTCCCTCCCGTGCGGTGGGCCGCGTACGAGGATCCGCTCGGATGGTCGATCGCCTACCCGCCCGGCTGGGGACACGTGCGTGTCAACGACGGCGGGATGACCGGCTTCCTGCTCACGAACGATCCCGACGCGAGGGTCCGCGCCAACGGCCCTCAGCACGACGTGTTCGTCCTGCGGATCGTGCATGCGGAGGATCTGAGGCCGACGCGATACCCGATCGACGACTCGACACTCCCGCTCGACTTGAACGAGGCATTCGTGCTCCACGCGAACGCCTCGGGGTCGCGATCACCCGCGTACGGGAGCGCCGCGTTCCGAGGTGACGGCTATCGGCTGGATGCGTCGGTGGTCTTCGGGAAGGGGATGGACCCTCGAACGATGCGATCGCTCGATCGGATCGTTGCCACGATCCGGTTCGCGTCGCTCGTGCCGGGCCACATCACGGGCGATGACGAGCTGCTCGTGCTGCCGTATGCGCCGGCGCCACCCGGTCGCGCAGTGATCGAACCGCTGCCTGACGGCAGAGCGCTCCTGCTCGTCCGGGGTCAGGGGCCGATCCCGTCGCTCTACGCGCTCGAGCTCGACCTGGTGTCGTACGCCGACGTGTCGGCATGGGGTTGGGATGCCTCGGCGCGCGAGGTCACGTACGGCGACTACCGGTGGACGTGGGTCGGCGCGCCGCTGGAAGGGGACCCGGCCTCGCAGCTTGCCTCGTATGCGGCCGCGGTCGCCTGGGACGGTCACGTCATGGTTCGCACGAAGAACACCGCGCTCGAGCCCGTCTTCTACTGGCCGTGATCGCGGTTCACCTTCCGGCGCCCTGAACGCTCTGTCAGGGTGAGGGACGGTGAGCGAACGACATGACTTCGATGCGATCTGGCGGGACACGGGCCCGATGATCTGGCGCGCGGTGTACGCCTACGCGGGTGGACGCCGTGACGTCGCCGACGACGCCGTCGCCGAGGCCTTCGCCCGCGCGATCGCGCGCGGGGACAGCGTGCGCGAGCCGATCGGCTACCTCTACCGCGTCGCGTTCCGGATCGCGTCGGCCGACCTCCAGCAGGCGAAGCGCCAGGGCGAGCCGGCCGATCGCGGGGTCGCCGATCCGGATCCCGCCACCGATCTGATGGCAGCGCTCCGCCGACTCACCCCCGCCCAGCGCGCCTCGGTCTACCTGCACTACCGGGCCGACCTCCCGGTGCGCGAGGTGGCCGCGATCATGGGCTCGTCGAACGCCGCGGTGAAGGTGCACCTGATGCGCGGCCGCCGTCGGCTCGCGGAATTCCTCACCGACCCCGCGGAGGCACAGACATGACCGACCACTGGCAGGACGCGCTCCGCGACCTCGATGATGTCGGCCCCGACGCGTCGGTCTACCGCCGCGCCGCGCAGGGTCCGACGCGCTCGGACCTGCCTCCGCCGCCGAACCGCTCGAGCCGGATCGTCGCAGGGGCGACCGCGTTCGCGGTGTTCGCGTTCGCGGCCGTGTTCGCCTGGAATGCGTTCCAGCAGGAGAGCGTCAGGGAGGGACCACCGCCCATCAGCGACGCCACCCTGACCGAGTCGGGAACCGTGCTCTACGTCGACCCGCTCGGCTGGCGTGTCGACTATCCCGTGGCTTGGACCGTCACGCCGATCGCCACGCAGGATCGCGTCACGACGACCGGCGCCGCCTTCTCGAGTGTGACGCCGGGGGTGGCCTCGCCCGATGCCGCGACCCCGAGTCCTGTCGGACTCGACCCCGACACCATGCCGCTCGACGCCGTCGAGGTGGTGATCACGCACCGCGAGGGCGGTCCCGCGCCCGACCTCCTGAGCGACGACACGCGGTTCCCGGTGACGCTGGACGGCCCGGGATGTCCGCTCGACTCGATGCTGCTGTGCGGCGTGGGTGTCCGTGGCGACGGGCTCGACTACTCGATCCAGGTCCGCCGCGGCCCGAACGCGGCACCGGACGACATAGCTGCGGCCGAAGCCCTCGTCGCCTCGATGCGGTTCCGAGCGCTCGATCTTGGAGCGCAGGTCAACGGCTGGGCCTCGCTGGGCCGTCCCCGTCTCTACCCCGATGGAGCCGGCACCGCAACATGGGTGGGCGGTCGCCTGGGCGTGGTGTACGTGATGCGCGGTCCGAAGGGGACCTACGCCCTCGATCTGGAGCCCGACGCCTGCGGCGAAGGCGAGAACCAGACCTGGGACCCCAAGACGCTCCAGATCTGGATCCAGTGCCCCGCGTACCTCGGGACGGGCGACGTCCGCTATGACCGCTACGGCCGACCCGATCCGGGCAACGCGCAGGCGTACCGGACGCCGCTCCAGGCCCATCCGGTCATCACGGCTTGGGACGGAAGCCTCCTGATCTTCACGAGCGGCGTGATGGAAGAACTTCCTCAACGTCTCTGGCCCTGATGCATGGGTTCCGGCACCTCCCGACGACCCACGGGGCCCTACGTTTGGTAGATGACTGAAGTCGTCCTGTTCACCCGTGACCTGCGGGTTCATGACCATCCGGCGCTCGCGAGTGCCGCGGCTGCCGATGCCGTGGTGTCGCTCTTCGTGCTCGACCCACACCTGCTCGGCAGGTCGCCGAACCGCGATCGGTTCCTCGCGGAGTCCCTCGCTGACCTCGGCCGCTCGCTGAACAAGCGGGGCGCAGAGCTGACGCTTCGCCGAGGTGACGTCGCGGCGGAGACCGTCGCCGTCGCGCGGGGGGCCGGCGCCGACGTCGTGCACGTCACGCGCGACGGTTCCGCCTACGCCGCAGGCCGGGAGGAGGCCCTACGCGAGGGACTGGCGGACGCCGGGATCGCCCTGCATATGCATCCTGGGAACGCGGTGGTCGAGCCGGGCGAGGTCGCGCCCGAAGGAAAGCCGGTGTACTCGGTCTTCACGCCGTTCTACCGCGCCTGGCAGCATGCACCACGCAGGGCGGTGCATCGGGCGCCCGCCCGGATCATCGACGTCCGGGCAACCGACCCCGGCGCCCGATTCGACGCGCCCTCCTCGGATTCGATCGACGTGCCGCGAGGCGGGGAGACAGCCGGCCGCCGCGCCATGGAGGCCTATCTTTCCAACGGCGTCGAACGATACGCGGACGTGCGCGACGACATGGCCGCGGACGCGACCTCGAGGCTCTCGCCCTACCTTCGGTTCGGTTGCGTGAGCGCCAGCGAGCTCGCGGCGGCAGCAGAAGAGCGACCCGGAGGCGAAGCGCTGGTGCGCCAGCTCGCCTGGCGCGACTTCTACGGCTCGCTCCTCGCATTCGACCCCTCGATCGCCTGGCGCAACTACCGCGAGCCCCCCGGAGATGTCCCCGAGGCGCCCGAGTTCGCGGCGTACGCCTTCGAGTGCTGGACGCTCGGCAAGACGGGGATCCCGCTCGTCGATGCGGGGATGCGTCAACTCCGCCGTGAGGGCTGGATGCACAACCGCGCGCGCATGGTGACCGCCTCGTTCCTCACTCGGCGACTCGGCATCCCCTGGCAAGAAGGCGCGGCGCACTTCTCGCGCTGGCTCGTCGACGGCGATCCCGCCAACAACAGCGGCGGCTGGCAATGGGTGGCCGGCACCGGCACCGACCCCCGTCGTGCCCGCTCGTTCAGCCCCGTGCGGCAGGCGGAGCGGTTCGACCCCCAGGGCGAGTACATCCGCCGGTACGTGCGTGAGCTCGCCGATGTGGCGAACCCGCTGATCTTCGCCCCGTGGCTCGATCCGTCGCTGTTGCGTGAGACCGGCTATCCACCACCGGTGATCGACGTGCCCGCACCGAACGTGCGGGTCGCCCGTGCTCCCCGGAGAGGTCCGTCGACCGAGGAGGCGGATCCGCAACTCGGTCTGATCTGAGGACGGCTCGGGCGCGTTGCCCGCGTCGCCCGAGCCGTCCTCAGATCAGGTCAGCGCCCGTATCGCTACTTGTCTTCGAGGTCGGCGTCCAGCAGGCCACCCAGCTCCCGGGCATTGCGCACCGCGAAGTCCCGGTAGCAGTTGTTCATCAGCACGTGGGTCTCGCGCGCCTGAGCGGCAAGGCCCTCGATCCTGGGCGCCCACTCCAGTAGCTCGTCGGTGCGGTAGTCGTAGCTGAACCGGCTCGAGGCCGTCTCGCTCGGAACCTCCCACGCGTCGACGTTCCGCCCGTGGAACCGGACCATCGCAAGGTCCGAGGCTGTGGCGGCCGCGATCGGCGGCACGCTCGACTCGAATCCCTGTGGCATGTCCACGCAGACATAGGGCAGCTCGAGCTCCTCCAGGAACCCGAGCGTGTCCTCGACATGCTCGGGTGCCATCCACGAGCGGTGCCGGAATTCCACCGCGACGCGGTAGTCGGCCAGGCGCGCCTTGCACTCCTGGATGTACCCGCGCGACTCGCGGCTCCGCACGAACCACTGCGGGAACTGGAAGAGCACGGCGCCGAGCTTGCCTGCCTCGTGCAGCGGCCGGATCGCGTCGTGGAACCGCTGCCAGACCTCGTCGACAGCTTCCTGCGGGAGCTGTTCCCGATAGACGAAGCGTTTGCGGATCGGCGGCATCGACTCACGGATGTCGGCGAACAACGAGTCGGGCCGCGTCGGGTGGTTCGTCAGCAGCGAGTAAGCCTTGATGTTGAAGGTGAAGTGGTCGGGCGTCCGCTCAACCCACCGCACCGAGTTCGCTTCGCTCGGCGGGTAGTAGTAGCTGGAGTCGACCTCCACGAGATCGAACTTCGTCGCGTAGAACCGCAGCCGCTTCTCCGGCGTGTTCACGCCCGGGGGATAGAAATCGGCCTCCTTGATCAGCGTGGGGTCGGTCCACGAGGAGGTCCCGAGCAGGATGTCGCCGCGCTTTGGATCGGCTGATGATCGAGTCATGGCTACGGTGGGCGGCCATCTACATGCGCGTCCATCGAAGACGATACCTCCGTCGCCCGACAGCTCGAACGGTGCAACGCTATCGGTTCGTGATCAAAGGGGCCGAGGTCAAGATCTAGCGCGTGACGGTTCCGGTGTACGTCTCGTGAGCGATCGCGTCGTCGTTGGGGTCGTACTTGACCTCTAGCTCTCCGCTCCCTTGCGCCCCTCCGAAGACACCCGTGCCGCTGACGATCGTCCATGAGCCTGTCTGGTGCAGGCCCTGCGTCTCATCGGGGGTGAAGCCGATCCTGAGGGTCCCGTTCGGGCAGCTGATCGTCCGGTCGATAAGGCCGTACGGCTCCACGGCAGGATCGGCGTCGCCGTGGGAATCGAGGATGGTCCCGCCGGCGCAGAAGGGCGCATCCCCGAGGGTGGACCGCTCCAGGACCTCGCCGGTGGCGATCGGCTCCGAACCGGATGTCGCGGCGATGACTACCCTCGTCCGGATCACGATCGGCTCGGCGGGTGGCTCGGTGGTCGAGGTCGTGCTTGTGCTTGTGTCAGCCGCCTCGTCCCCGCCACCGCCGCACGCCCCCAGAAGGAGCCCGCCCACCAAGACCAGCACCACCACCCTGCGCATGAACGCCCCTCGAGACCTGACGAGAAAAACCCGCGCCAATCTTCTTCCTGGAATGGGACGTCAGCAAGGGTGCGCTCCTGGACGACGAGGTCGGACAGGTGCTTGACGACAATCTGAAGCGGTCACGCTCGGCGCGCCGTGGTGGGGCAACCTGCCTCCGAATCGGCGTGCCGATCAGGAGGCGTCGTGCTCGCATACGGTCAACTCAGGCGTCCGGCGGCGCGTCGCTGCTGTTCTTCTTGCGGAAGACGGCTTCCCTTGCCTGGCCGGCCTTCTCTTTGGCCTTCTCGAGCAGCCGTCGTGCCCACACGTACTCGGTGGACAAGATCGCGAGCCCCGCGAAGATCAGCACCCATCCCGGGCCTGGAAGGACGAGAAGCGCGATGCCGACCAGCACCACGACCGCCCCCGCGATCGTGACCGCGATGCGCTTGCCGCTCCGCTTGATGAACCGACCGATCGCCTTGATCGGGACGAACGCGGTGTGCTCATGCCACCGATGCGCGGCGGCAGGGTCGAGGATCTCGAACTCGGCGACCACTGCGTCGGCATCGCGCTCTTCGGGATCGTCGCCCCAGACCTCGTGATCGTGCGGTGGGTGATGGTGCTCGCTCATCGGGCCGTCATCTTGTCACGTGGTTCGCTCTCGTGCGAAGGAGCCGCGGCTCCCGGTGGCCGCCGCAGGGACACGACGATCGAGGCGGCGATCGCGGTGGCGATCACGACGAGCGACAGCCAGATCGGCACCTTGTAGAACTCGCTGATCAGCATCTTGGCGCCCACGAACGCGAGCACGAACGCGAGGCCGATCTTCAGGTAGGCGAACCGTCCGATCATCCCCGCCAGCAAGAAGTAGAGCGCCCGCAGTCCGAGGATCGCGAACGCGTTCGAGGTGAAGACCAAGAAGGTGTCGGTCGTGATGGCGAAGATCGCGGGGATCGAGTCGATCGCGAAGATGATGTCGGTCGTCTCGACGACCACGAGCACCGCGAGGAGCGGCGTGGCCAGCCGTCGGCCCGCCTCCTTCACGAAGAAGTGCTCGTCGCGCATCCCGTCGGTCATCGGCACGAAGCGGCGGAACGCGCGGAGGACAGGGTTCCTGCCCGGATCGACGTGCTCGTCGTTCGAACGCGCCATCCTGATCCCCGTGATCACGAGGAATGCTCCGAACACGTAGATCATCCAGTGGAACTGGTCGAGCAGGGTCGCGCCCGCCGCGATGAAGATCGCCCGGAACACGAGCGCCCCGAACACGCCCCAGAACAGGACGCGGTGCTGGTACTCGGCGGGCACGGAGAAGTACCCGAAGACCAGCGCGAAGACGAAGATGTTGTCGATCGACAGGCTCTTCTCGATCAGGTAGCCGGCGAGGTACTCGCCTCCGGGCTGTGGGCCTTGCCAGATCCAGACGATCGCGCCGAACGTCAGGCCGAGCGCGACCCATACGCCGCTCCAGATCGCGGCCTCGCGCATCGATACGGCATGCGCTTCACGCTGGAATACCAACAGGTCGATCGCGAGCATACCGGCGATGAAGAGCAGGAAGGCGATCCAGATCCACGGTTCGATGTGCATCGAGCACGCTCCTTCGGTCGGGGCGGTGGTACCGCCTGGTCCGGCCGAAGGTCTCTCCCGCCCCGTGGTGGCGGCCCCGCCGCCGGGTCCTGGGAGACCGTGGTGTCGACGACGAGTGAGGGGATACTCCCCTTCGGTATCGCTGTGGATGATAGCCGCTGGCACGGGTTCGCGTGGACCGCGAACCTACGCGGACCCGGTCAGTCGTCGTCCTCCGCGTGGCCGTCGTCTTCGTGGTGGCCATCATCGCTCGGATCTGAGCTCGGGCTGCCGCCCGTAGGCGAGCTGGTGGCGGGCGCTGGGCTGTACCCCCCTCCGCCGGTGGGCGACGGTTGATTGGGAGGAGCCTGGCTTTGGGTGTGGGTTGGCTGGGGCTTCGGAGACGCCGTGTGGGTCGGATCGAAGGAAGGCTCCCACGACGGTGACGGTGGTGTTGACGGCGTCGACGTTGACGGCTCCAGGGCCGGGGCAACCGGCGTGGCAGGCTCGGCGAGCTGGCGTCCGGCGAGCGCGAAGGCACCCAGCGAGAGCGCCATCGCGATGACGATGCCGCCGAGCCCGTAGCCGACGAAGACGAGGAAGCGCTTCATGGTGTGCGGCAAGGGTATCCCTCGGCGGGATAAGACAGGGCTAAGACGCGACGCCCGGCCGCGAGGTTCGTGGCCACCGCTTCAGCTCGAAGAAGTCGGGACGCATCGCCAGCCACCCGAGGTGGGTCCACCACTCGCGAGCCTCGTCTCCCCGTGGCGCGAAGGGAAGTATCGGCCCGTAGATCGGCGCTGCGCCGTCGATCTCGAGCGTCGGTACGCCGAAGACGCTCGCATCGCGACCCGCCCGGAACTCATCGACCACTTCCTGTGCGAGGCGCGGATCAGCCCCGGCACGCACCGGTACGTCGGAGATACCGGCGTCGGCTGCAACTTCCCCCAGCAGGGCCTGCGACATAGGGACCCCTTCATCGTGCAGCCGCTCGCCGAGCGGCACGTAGAGCCGTTCGAACGCACTGTCTCCTCCTTCTCGCCGGGCGAGCGCGAGCGCCTTCAGAGCCG
This sequence comes from Actinomycetota bacterium, assembly GCA_039933515.1. Classification (GTDB taxonomy): domain Bacteria; phylum Actinomycetota; class UBA4738; order UBA4738; family HRBIN12; genus JAOUEA01. Next base: position 4,943 of record JBDTNY010000131.1, on the reverse strand, counting down.
CGCCGTAGGTTGCCGCGGCGTCGTCGAAGCCAAGATCGTCCTGGAAGGTCGCGTTCAACTCGAGGCTGTAGAGCCGCCAACGAAGGACGACGAGCCCCTGGTCCCGGAGGTCGCGTAACCATCGAGCCGTCTGCCACGCCCAGGGGCACGAGGGATCGACCCAGACGGTGACGGGGGTTCGTGGGGTTGCGAGCAAAGAGATATCTCCTGTTCGTCAGGCGCCGACGTCGGTGGCGCGGAGGCGGATCTCGATCCGGGCGCCGCCGCCGTCCGCGTCGCGCACCAGGAGCGAGCCGCCCCATCGCTCGGTCAGGTCCCGCGCGATCGCGAGCCCGAGTCCTGAGCCGCCCGAGGGGGCGGTCTTCCCGCGGTAGAAGCGCTCGGTGACGCGTTGTTGTTCCCCGGCAGGGATGCCCGGGCCGTGATCGCGCACCGCGAGTACGGCCTGGCCGGCCTCCCCGTGAGTCTCGAGCTCGAGGGGTCCCGCGCCGTAACTGAGGGCATTGTCGATCAGGTTGTCGAGCGCCTGGTCGAGATCCGCGGGGTTCCCCTGGCCGACCGCGGGCACGCCGATCGCGTGGATCGCAACCTGCTTCGCGGCCGCTCGCTCGCGCCACCGCGCCTCGGCGCGTGTGGCCGCGTCGGCCAGATCTACGTGCGTCGGATCTCCCTGCTCGATCCGCTTCGACATGACCAGCATCCGGTCGACTGTCTCTGAGAGCCGGTCCGACTCCATGTCGGCGGCCTCGAGCTGCGCTCGCAGGTCCGGGTCCTCGGTGCGAGCGTGTGCGCTCTCGAGCCGGAGCTTCATGCCGGTGAGCGGCGTCCTGAGCTGATGGGAAGCGTTGGCAACGAACTCGCGTTGCGCCTGCACGGTGCGCTGCATCCGGTCGGCCATCTCATCGAACGTACGGGCCAGGTCCTCGATCTCCTCGGCGCCACCGACGTTGCCGGCCCTGGCCGAAAGGTCCCCTTCGCCCAGGCGCTCTGCCGTTCTGGCGAGGCGCGTCAGCGGCCGCGCGAACGAGCCGGCGAGCCCGAAGGCGATCAGCAGCCCCGCGAGCAGCCCCGCAGCGCCGACGACGATCAACCCAACGGTGGCCTCGCGGATCGAATCGCTGACGAACTGGACGTTCCTCGTGATCCGAACCGCACCGGCGAGCCCCTCGTCGAGGATCGGCGCGGAGGCGACCAACAGGTCGGCCTGATCGGTCTGTGAGTAGCGGGACGTGGCGTACGGCACCGGGTTCGCCGGGTCGAGCGCCGCGCTCACCTCCGGCCGCTTCCCGTTGTTGAAGAACTCGCCCACGGCCGTCCCGTCGGAATCCGAGAGCACCCGGCCGTCGGCGTTCATGACCACGACCCGGCCGTCGACCTGCAGCGCGTAGTCGAGGATCGCGCGATCCAGGGCCGGCCCGGCTTTGAGGCCCTCGCTTCCGATCTGCGCGGCGATCGTGAGCGCGTCGATCTTGGTGTCGGATTCGATCTCTGATCGGGTGCGCTTGGCGAGGTTGAGCGCGAGCGGGATCGTGAGCGCGACGATCACCGTGAGCAAGATGTAGGCGAATGCCACGACGAGCCGGCCTCGGACTTTCGTGACGTCCTCCTTCCCGGTCGAGTGGGCGTCAGGCGAGGTCGTCGTCGGACGCGAATCGGAAGCCCACGCCGCGAACGGTCGTGATGAATCGAGGCGTGGCTGGGTCGTCCTCGATCTTCTTTCTGAGCCACGAGATGTGAACGTCGAGCGTCTTCGTGGGCCCGAACCAGTGGGGGTCCCAGACCTCGTCCATGATCTCTTCTCGCTTCACGACTTGGCCCGAATGCGCCATCAGCATGTGGAGCAGGTCGAACTCCTTTGCCGCGAGCTCGAGGACGTCGTCGCCTTTCGTGACGGTCCGCGCGGCCGGGTCGAGCGTGACCGGGCCGACGGAGATCGGCTCCTTGCGAGTGGCGGTCGAACGGCCCCGTCGCATGATCGCCCGCATCCGAGCGACGAGCTCTCCCGCCGAGAACGGCTTGACGACGTAGTCGTCCGCGCCGAGCTCGAGGCCCACGATGCGGTCGATCTCCTCACCTCGCGCGGTGAGCATGATGATCGGGATGTCGGAGCGGCGACGGAGGTCGCGACAGAGGTCCCGCCCGTCCCCGTCGGGGAGCATCACATCAAGGAGCACCAGGTCCGGCTGGAATCGATCGAAGGCCTCGGTGGCTGTGGCGAGGGTGCCGACGACCTCGGCGTCGAAGCCTTCGCGGCTCAGGTGGTCAGCGAGTGGCTCCGAGATCGCCACTTCGTCCTCAACCACGAGTACGCGTTGCTTCATATCCCGATGGTAGTCGCCAGCCTGGCGCCTCGACCGAGAGATTGTCGTTCTTGACCTGCGGGGCGTCCTTCGCTAGAAACCCCCTCAACGTTTTCCACAGCCGGATCGGGCACCCTTCGTCCAGCCCGGCACGAGGAGGAGGGCCTCATGTCGGCAACAGCAGCGACGTCCGGAGAACGCTACTCACGGACGGATCCGACGGGACTTCGGGTTTGGTTTTGGAGCCTGATCCTGGTCGTCTTGGGACTGCTTTTCGTACAAGGGACGCACATTTGGGATTCAGTGAGCAGGCAGATGGGCTACGTCCTGCTTTGGGTTATCGCTATGGCCGTGGCCGATTACTTGGATGTCCAGTTCTGGAGGGGTCTTCACCTGTCTATGTCGCTGACGGTAGGGATTGGTGCCGCCATGGTTTTCGAGCCCACGGTGGCTGCGTTCATAGCCCTAGTCGGTTCAATTGATCCGAGAGAGGTGCGAGGTGAAACACGGCTCACCCGTGCGCTCTACAATCGAAGCCAGGTCGCAGCGGCTGTAGGTGTTGCCTCCATCGTGTTTCACCATTTCCAGGTGCCAGTGACAGAGTGGCCGCTTGTCCTTGCACCAGCTGCCATCGCCATCTTGGCGGACGGGGTCGTCAACACGGCGGCAGTGGTCGTGCCCTTCTGTGTGTTTCAGCAATCATCCCCTACTGCCGTGATGGGCAATGTCTTTCAGGATGTGCCGATTCTCTACGTCCTTGTCTACCTCTGCCTCGGCTTGTTCGGGGTATTGCTGGCTACCGTGGCGAATGAAGCCGGGGCTTGGGGATTGGCTGGCTTCATCGTTCCCCTCGTCTTGGCTCGGCACACCTTCGTGCAGGCTGAGAGGCTCAACGAATCCTCAAGGAAGCTGCAGACACAAGGTGCAGCGCTCCTCGAGTCGAGCAAGCGAATTGCGGATGAACGCCGCGACGAGAGGTTGGTTGTGGCGGGCGAACTGCACGATGAAGTCTTGCCTCCCCTGTTCAAAGTGCATCTCATGGGCCAAGTGTTGAGGCAAGACCTCGATTCGGGCCAGCTACTCAACCTGGATTCAGATCTGCCAGCGTTGCTGTCGGCCACGAACGCCGCCCAGGAAGCGATCCGTCAACTTGTAGGAGATTTGCGGAGGTCTTCGTTGGGTACCGCCGGACTGTCTTCCACATTGGAGCTTCACGCGCGGCAACTCGAGACGGCTGGCTCTCCCCGGATCGCCTTGGAGCTCGATGAGGTCGGTGGCTCCAAGCTCGCCCAGCTGCTCGTCTATCAGGTCGCTCGGGAGGCAATGAACAACGCCGCTCGACATTCCCGAGCCAATGAGATTCACGTTCGTGTGTGGGTCGAAGACGGCCTCATCAGGCTCGTGGTTAGAGACGATGGTGTCGGATTCGATACTCGAGCGGTCGATAGGAACAGCCACTTTGGACTTCAGCTGATCGCTGAGCGAGTCGAGGCGGCCCGTGGACGCGTGGTCATCGAAAGCCGCCTGGGTTCCGGGACTGTCGTGGCTGCGACTCTTCCCCCGCAGCTGTAACACGGTTACTAAAAAAATCCCGGGACCCTGAGGGCCCCGGGATCAAGAGAAAGCCATTGGCCTGGGGTCAGGCCTTCCAGTGGGCGCCGCCCGCAAGGGCGATGGCCATGAGGGAACCGAGTGCGATAGCAATCCTTCGAGCGAGCTTCATGTTGGTCCTCCCTCTTTCGATGCGTGGAACCCCCGATGGGGGACTCACCGGGTGATTATCGGGTGACCCCCATAAGGGGGACAACCAGGGAATTGAAGCTACTCAGCATGCTGTAGGTCGCCCTCGCGGTCGCCGACCTACTTTCATTGTGGGTTCCCACGGTCGAAGATGAGGGAGATGACCTCGGCCTCCCCACCGCCCCCAGACGCTCGCGCGAAGTCGCTACTAGCCTTCGAGTTGCTCGTGATCATTCCGACCATCGCAGTGATCAGCTTGCTGCTGGCGGCCGATTCATCCGTGCTTACCCTGGATCTTGTCCTATGGGTCGGTCTTGTCGCTCTCGTGGAGTTGTTGCCGATTCCGGCCTGGCGTGGGGTCCATCTCAGCCTCGGTTTTCCACTCCTGATGTCGGTCGGGATGCTGTTCGCCCCGGCGGCTGCAGCGGCCACGGCTCTCGTCGGATCGATGGACCCGCGGGAACTCAGGAGAGAAGTCAGCTTCCTGCGCGCGTTCTTTAATCGGTGTCAGGTCGCGCTGTCGGTGCTGCTTGCGAGCTCTCTGTTCCACTCCGTTGCCGAAATCCGAGTTTCGACTTGGTGGCGGCTCGTCGTCGCAGCGATGATCGCGGCGGTGGCCGACTACGTTGTGAACAGCAGCCTGGTAACAGTATTCACCAGCATCCGCGTTGGGCTTCCGCCTACACGGGTCATGCGTGAGTTGCGCATCGGGCGACTAAGTGAGTTCTTGGTCAGCTACCTCGGGCTTGGGGTTTTCGGGCTCACCGTGGCGGTCCTCTATGCGCGTGTTTGGTTCTGGACCATTCCCGCGTTCTTAGCGCCATCGCTGTTTGCTCGCCAGGTGTTCTTCAGATCGCAGGCGCTCGAGGAGGCGCACAAGGAACTCCAAGAGCGGGAGCAGGT
>JBDTNY010000130.1:0-6746 GCA_039933515.1 Actinomycetota bacterium | reverse complement strand
AGGCCGAGCTGGATCGTAAAGGCGTTCTCCTTGTAGATCGTCACCAATGGCCAGAGGAAGTCGTTCCACGTCCAGAGGAACTGGATGACCGCCAACGTGGCGAGCGCCGGCAACGACAACGGCAGCACGATCACGAACAGGATCTTCAGCCGCGAGGCGCCGTCGATCCTGGCGGCTTCCTCCAGCTCGATCGGCAGCGTGCGGAAGAACTGCGTGAGCATGAAGATGCCGAAGACGTTCGCGAGGTTCGGCACGATCAGGGCGCCCAGGGTGTTCAGCAGATGCATCTGCTTCACGATCAGGAAGGTCGGGATCAGCACCACCTGGATCGGCACCATCAGCGTCGCCAGCAGGAAGAAGTACGCGACGCTCTTGCCGAAGAACCGGATCCGAGCGAATCCGTACGCGGCCAGCGAGCAGAGGAGCAGGTTCGACAGGACGACGGCCGTCGTCACGACCGAGGTGTTCCAGAACCATCGTCCGAACGCCACGCTGCTGAAGGCGTTCGGATAGTTGGCCCACTGGAACGACCCCGGCCACAGGATCGGCGGGAAGTGGCGCGTCTGATCGAGCGTCTCGAGCGAGGTCATGACCACCCACAGGAGCGGCACGAGCATCACGAGCGCGATCGGCATCAACAGCAGGTGCCACGGGCTGAACGGCAGCCATCGCCGTCGAGGGGCCTCCACCATCCCGGTCTCCCCCGGCAGCGAGCGGACGTCGACCGTGCTCACGATGAGTAGTGCACCGCCTTGTTGCCCAGCCAGAACTGCGCCAGCGTGAGCGCGAGGATCACGAGGAAGAGCACGTACGCGAGCGCGGCCGCATAGCCGGCGGCGCTGAAGCCGAACGAACTCGTGAACGCGAGCCGGTAGATGTAGTAGACGGGCACGCTCGTGCGTCCGAGCGGGCCCCCGCGGGTGACGAAGTAGACCTCGTCGAACAGCTGCACGGCGCTGATCGTGGACCAGACGACCAGCAGGAGCGTCGCGGGCCCGAGCAGCGGCAGCGTGACGTTGCGGAACGTTCGCCATCGCGTGGCGCCGTCGACCGCGGCCGCCTCGAGCAACTCGTGCGGTACGCCCTGGAGCGCGGCGAGGTAGATGATCGTGTCGAACCCGAGCCAGCCCCACACGGTCATGATCACGAGTGAGGGCATCGCGCCTTGCGGCGAGTTGAACCAGCCGAACGGCCCGGCCCCCACCTTCCCCAGGACCCAGTTCGCGATCCCGAAGTTCGCGTCGAACACCCAGAGGAACATCACGCCGGTCGCGATCGTGGAGACCGCGACCGGGATGAACACGGCCAAACGGTAGAACCGGATCAACCTGATCTTCTGGTTGAGGGCGATCGCGAGGAACATCGAGATGATGATCGACGACGGCACGAACAGGCAGGTGTAAACGACCGAGTTCACCGCCGCCTGCCGCGCGTGCGGGTCGCTCGCGATGTCGGCGTAGTTCTGGAACCCGACGAACGGTCGGTCTGGCGAGATCAGGCTCGCCTTCTGCAGCGAGAGGACGAAGCCCCAGATGATGGGGAAGATGCTGAACAGGGCGACCAGGGCCACCGCGGGGAGCACGAAGAGCCAGCCCGCGAGGTGATCGGAGCGCCAGGCACGCCGAACAGCGCCGGGCGGGCCTTGCGGCGAACGTGCGACGGTCGCCATCCCGGTCCTACCCGCCCGCCAGGACCTCGTCGACGTGGATGTCGGGATGCGATGCGTTGAAGACGTCGATCTGGTCCTGCAGCGACAGCGCCTCGTGGTTGACCTGGCCGTTCGGCGACTCGACCTTGCCGTAGCCGTGCCACAGGGTGATGGTGACCGGTTCGGACGGCGCCGAGCCGGACTCCGATGCCCCGTCACTGCCGCCCGTGCACGCGGCGGCCACGATCGCGACGCTCAGGAGCGCCGCGAGCGACGCCCGACGCGGCATCTAGGCGCCCGCCAAGACGTCGTTGACCTGCGCGGCCGCGTCGTCCAGCGCCTGTTGCGGCTCAGCCTGTCCGAGCATCACCTTCACCACGGCCTCACCCATGATCTGGCTGATCTGGTCGTACGAGGAGATGACGGGCCGGGCCTTCGTGACGTTCGCGAGGTTCTCCGCGAACAAGCCTTCGCCGGGGAACTTCGCGTCGAAGGCGTCGAGGAATCCTGCCTCTTGCACCACCGAGTTGCGGATCGGCAGGTGGCCGCTCGTCATGGAGTCCTGCTTGACCTGCTCGGCCGCCGTCAACCAGGTCATGAACTGCCACGCGGCGTCGCCCCGACCGTCGCCGTTGTCGAACATAACCCACATGTCCGGCCCGGCGATCGTGGCGTGCGAGCCGCCGTCGTAGGTCGGCATGATCTGCACTCCGTAGTTGACGCTCGGATACGACGAGAGCGCCCACGGACCCGTGACGAGCATCCCGATCTTGTTGGCGTTGAACAGCTCGTCGATCTTTCCGACGTTCTGCTGGTCCAAGAAGACGGACTTGTCGGTGACGGCCATGTCCTGCAGCGTGGTGAGCGCCTGGACGCCTTGCGAGGAGTTGAACGCTGCCTGGGTGTTGTCGGCGTTCAGGATGTCCCCGCCCGCCTCCCAGAGCATCGCGTCGTAGTGCCAGACCGTGTCTTCGCTTCCGTCGATCGGATAGGCGAACCCGAACTGCTGCTTCGAGGGATCGGTGAGTGCCTTGGCCGCCGCGCGGAAGTCATCCCACGTCCAGTCCGCGGTGGGCGCATCGAGCTGGGCCTGCTGGAAGAGGTCCTCGTTGTAGACGATCGCGAGGTTGTCGATCAGCGCCGGGATGCCGAGGACCTGCCCGTCGACGGAGGCGGCCGCCCGTGCGCCCTCCGAAAAGTCATCCCAGTTGAACCCCGCATCTTGGACGCGGTCGGTGAGGTACATGACCCCGGGGGCGGTGGCGAGCTGCGGCATCGACGTCCCGTACTGATAGGTGATGTCGGGTTGGAGGTCGCCCTGCAGCGCCACGGTGAGCTTCTCGAGGGCGTGGTCGTTCGAGCCGATGTAGTCGAGGGTCACGTGCACCCCGGTGTCCATCGCGTTGTACTCGTCGACGAGGTCGATCAGCGCCTTGGCCTCGAAGTTGGTCTGCCCCTGATTGTCGATCACCTTGCCGTAGCCGTGCCACATCGTGATGTCGATGGGCGCACCGCCGGTCGAGGCGCTCCCGGTATCGGTGCCCGGCGAGTCGCCGCCGCTCGTGCAGGCCGCGGCGATCATGGCCAGGGTGGTCAGCAGAACGAGGAGCGCGGAACGTCGTCGCATCGTGTACCTCCGATTCAAGACAGCACCACGGATCGGGTCAGGTTGCGCGGATGGTCGGGGTCGAGCTCGCGGGCCTGCGCCAGGGCCACTGCGGTCCGCTGCACCGAGACGAGCTCGGCCATCGGGTCGAGGCTCGCATGATGCACGGTGGCGCCGGTGAGCGCCACCGCATCGGCCACGGTGGGGTCGGGCGACCCCAGGATCCACACCAGGGACGACGGGCCGGCCAGGCTGATCGGCCCGTGACGGTACTCCATGGCCGGATATGCCTCGGTGTGCGCCTGCGCCGCTTCGCGCATCTTCAGGGCGGCCTCGTTCGCCAATCCCACGGTCCAGCCGTGCCCGAGGAAGACGAAGTGGTCGAACGCGCCCGGGTCGTGGGGGATCGCCTCGTCGATCGCGCGCTGGGCGTCGTCAGCGGCCGCGGCCGTCGGGTCCAGTCCGAGATGGGCGCGCAGCATGGCGAGCGTGGTGGTCGCGAACCGGGTCTGCACGACCGAGCGTTCGTCCGCGAACTCGAGGAAGATGGCGGCGTCGGCCGCTTCGGGGACCGGCGTACCGGGCACCGCCGAGATGACGGTAGTGGGGAGATCGGTCGCGTCGACGAGCCGCCCGACCTCGGTGGTGGTCCCGCTCCGGCTGATCGCCACCACCCGATCGTAGCGCCGTGCGAGGGGGAACTCGGTGGCCGTGAAGGCATCGGTCTCGCCCGTGCCCGCCTCTTCCCGGAGCGCGGCGTAGGCCTGGGCTACGAACCACGACGTTCCGCAGCCGACGGCCGCGACCCGCTCGCCGGGGACCGGCAGATCGCCGGCGAACGCGGGAGCGAGACCCGCCGCGCGCCGCCAGCATGCAGGCTGGCTCGCGATCTCTCGTTCGGTTTCGCTCATCTGTGCGCACTTTATGCGTGAAACGATCATGAACGCAACCTGAGTCGATCACCGAGCCTATACTCGGCCCCATGCGTCAGGCGGAGCGACTGAACGCGATCCTGGAGGAGCTCTCCTCCGACGGCACGGTCGGCGTGGCCGAATTGGTGGGGCGGCTCGGCGTGTCGGCCGCAACGATCCGCCGCGACCTGGAGCTGCTCGAGGAGCAGCGACTCCTCACCCGTACGCACGGGGGAGCCGTCGGCCAGGGCGTGCTCTACGAGCTTCCGCTCCGCTACAAGGCCTCCCGCCACCAGGACGAGAAGCGCCGGATCGCGGTCGCGGCGGCCGCCCTGGTGGACGACGGCGCGGCGGTGGGTCTCACCGGGGGTACCACCTGCACCGAGGTGGCTCGCGAGCTGGTCGATCGCCAACGCCTGACCGTCGTCACCAACGCGCTGAACATCGCCGGGGAGCTGGCGATCCGCCCCAACCTGAAGCTCGTGGTGACCGGCGGATACGCTCGGCCCGAGTCGTACGAGCTCGTAGGTCCCCTGGCCGAGCGGTCGCTCGCCGGCCTGAACCTCGACGTCGTCTTCCTGGGCGCCGATGGCGTCTCGCCGCACGCCGGCCTCACCACGCATCACGAGGTCGAGGCCCATACGGACCTCGCCCTGATCGAGCGCGCGCGCCGGGTGATCGTCGTGGCCGACTCCTCGAAGATCGGGCTGGTGGCGTTCGCGCAGATCTGCGCGGTCGATCGCATCCACGAGCTGATCACCGACAAGGGCGCGGCTCCGGGCAAGGTCGCCGAGCTGCGCGAAGCGGGCGTCGTCGTCACGATCGTCTGAGAACCTCGTGGTCGTGGAACCCACCGAGTCCGATCTCGCCCGCCTCCGAGACTTGCGGCTGCACGACTATCGGCCGCGGACGATGCTGCGTACCGGAGGGCGCGATCCCTCGCCGCCCAGGTTCCCGGCGATCGACGCGCACAATCACCTCGGACGGTGGCTGAGGGGGGACTGGACCACGCCCGACGTCGGCGAGCTGCTCGAGATCATGGATGCGGCGAACGTGCGCGCGATCGTGAACCTCGACGGCCAGCGGGACGAGCTGGAGGACGATCTCGATCGGTACGATCGCGCGCACCCCGGGCGGTTCGTCACCTTCTGTCAGGTGGACTGGGACGAGCCCTCCCGCGGTGGGGACTTCGGTGGCCGGATGGCGGCGCAGCTGCGGGAGGCCGTCGCCCGCGGCGCGCGAGGCATGAAGGTGTGGAAGATCCTCGGCACCACCGTCCGCGACGACTCGGGCGAGCTCGTGCTGCCAGACGACGAACGGCTCGACCCGTTGTGGTCGGCGGTGGCCGACGAGGGCGTGCCGGTCACGATCCACGTGGCCGACCCCGTCGCCTTCTTCGAACCGCTCGACGAGACGAACGAACGGTTGGAGGAGCTGCTCGAGAACCCCGGCTGGTGGTTCGGCGATCGAACCCGCTTCCCCGCGTTCGACGAGATCGTCGGTGCGCTCGAGCGGGTCGTGGTGCGGCACCCATCGACGGCCTTCATCGGCGCGCATGTGGGATGCAGCGCCGAAGACCTCGCGTGGGTCGGCCGCATGCTGGGGACCTACCCGAACTTCCACGCCGACATCGCCGCGCGGATCGCCGAGCTCGGCCGGCAGCCGCGGGCGGCGCGCGCGCTGATCGAGGCGTTCCCCGACCGCATCCTGTTCGGCACCGACGAGTTTCCGCCGAGCCGCGAGACCTACATCAGGCACGCGCGGTTCCTTGAGTCGGCCGACGAGCACTTCCTCTATTCGCCAGACGACGTTCCGCCGCAGGGGCGCTGGGCGATCTCCGGTCTCGACCTCCCCGACGAGGTGCTTCGCCAGGTCTACGCCGGGAACGCCGAGCGTCTGATCCCCGGGCTCGCGAGGTGAGCGCGCTCCACGACCGCATGCAGCACGACACCGCGGTGCGCGGGTTGTTCATGACCTCGGGCTTCGTGATCTCGGCGTTCTTCCCGTTTCTCGCGCTCTACCTTGACGGCAAGGGCCTGTCGGGCACCGAGATCGGCGTGGTGATCGCGTCGATGGCCGTCGCGCGGATCCTGTTGAACCCGATCTGGGGGCACATGGCCGACACCGTGCTGGGCCGCCGGACCTCGCTGCAGATCGGGCTGCTCGGCGCCGCCGGGTTCGCGCTGCTGCTCGCCCGCGCCGACGCGCTCCCGTGGATCGCGGGAACCGGGTTCCTGCTCGCCGGGGCGATGGTGACCTTCGGCCCGAACGTCGACGCGATCACGCTCGACCATCTCGGCGTCAAGCGGATGTCGGAGTACGGTCGGATCCGGTCCTGGGAGAGCTTCACCTACGCGATCGGCTGCCTGGTGTTCGGCGCGATCTTCCAGTCCTACGGCGTGGGTTGGGCGATGCCGATCTTCGCGGTCGCGAGCGTCGTCGTGTTCGCGTGGTCCTTCACCGTGCCGCAGGATCAGCCTCGGCACACTGCCGGTGGCGACGGCCGGCTCGGCGCGGTGGGCGCCGTTTTCCGCGAGGCACCACGATTCTGGGGGTTCCTGGTCGCCCTCTTCCTGGTCTG
>JBDTNY010000129.1:0-87952 GCA_039933515.1 Actinomycetota bacterium | reverse complement strand
GGAACCTCACACGCCGAACGGTACTGACGCCAGCTCGGAGTCGGGTACGGATCTTTGTGTCTGACAACCGCAGACCCTTTTTCAAGCTATCGCTTGAGCAGTGTAGGATTCGAGCCATGGCGACAATCGACCGCGAAGCAAAGCGGGAGCTGTTCGACGCGTTCGCGTTGATCGGGAAGGCGGTCTCCAGCGGCCGCCGGGTTGAGCTTCTCGACGTGCTGGCGAACGGAGAGCGGAGCGTCGACGTCTTGTCAGAGCAGCTCGCCCTCTCGGTCGCGAACACGAGCCAGCACCTCCAGATACTGAAGCAGGCCGGACTCGTGGCCACGCGCCGTTCCGGAACCTCGGTCAGGTACCGCCTGGCCTCGCCAGAGGTTTTCGCGTTTCTCACCTCCCTCAGGGGTCTGGCCGCATCCCGGCTCGGAGACGTGGATCGCCTGTCGCGTGCGTATCTAGGCGAACATGATGGCGACCCAGCGATCACGCGGGACGGGTTGGCGAGCCGCCTCGGTACGAAAGGTTTGTTCATTCTGGACGTCCGTCCGCGTGAGGAGTTCGAGTCGGGTCATCTTCCAGGGGCGGTGTCCGCGCCCCTCGACGAACTGACCGAGCATCTTCGGCATCTGCCCAAGGACGCGCAGATCGTCGTGTATTGCCGGGGTCCGTTTTGCGCCTACTCGTATGCCGCCGTTGAGCTGCTTCGCAAACGCGGGTTCCGTGCATCTCGCCTGGAGTCCGGCCTGCCCGAATGGGAGGCTGGGGGCTATCCGACTGAACACGGCACGGAGTAGAGAGACGTCTCGCGGAGCGAACGGCGGCTGCGACGACGAAGGCGTGAGGCGTAGGTTCCAGCATTCTATTTAGTACTTGACAATCAGACAAAGCGAGAATAGCGTCTCCTATCGGGAGGTGATGTCTCATGGCGACGACGACTGGATCCGCGCGTGAGGCCGCCAGCTCGAGTCCGGCCCTCCGTGTCGGCAGCTGGCTCATGGGGATCGCAGCGGCAGGCTTCGTGGGGTACGCGGTGCTCTTCCTGATCCGCAACTTCACCGACTCCTTCCTCGAGCTGGGCATCGGTCCGAAGGAAGTCGACGTAGGCAAGACCGAGATCCAAGCGTTCAGCCCATCGTTGTTCGAGTACGTCGGCCACCTGCACCTCGCGGTCTCTGGGTTCATCGCCGCGACGGGGATTGCGGTGCTGTTCCTCATCATCTTCGGCGTGCGTCGCGGCGAGCTGTGGGCGTGGGTCGGGGCCGTCTTAGCCCCGGTCGTCGGCTTGGGTGTGGCCCTGCCGGCGCACTACCCGAACCACTTCGACACGATCGGGCACCTCGGGTTGATCTACCTTGCGACGCTCATGTTCGTGGTGGGTGCTTTCGTAGCGCTTAAGCCGATCTGGGATGGCAGGAGCTCGTAGCGCGAGCCGGTTCCGACTTAATGTCATCCTCGAACGCGTGGGGCTTTAGGTCTGCATCCAGCCGGCGTCTTGGGCGCCTGAGCCTCGCGCGGTTGGGGCTTCTGTCCCGATAGGCAGCCGCCCGATAGGCAGCCGCCCTGGAGGCTGCCTGAGCGGACGGATGCGACGGTCTTGAAAGGCGGGCTCCCCAGTCTTCCGTCCGGCGAATCGGCGCAGTGTCGATGTGTCTATTGCGCCGCCTCAGCGGCCGGGCAGCCGTGTTGCGCATCAAGGTGTGGTAACGGAACGGTCGACTTCGTCTGCGAATGCAGCGACCCTGGGTGTCGCGCCGTGATCGGGATGACGCCTCGGGAGTACGAAGTCGTGCGATCCGATGGCGCCACCTTCACGATCGCGCGTAACCACGAGAGTCCCGAGATCGACATGTTGATGTCAGAAGGGTCCCGATTCTCGATCGTCCGAAAGTTTCCAGGGTTCCGGCGCGCCTCACGATCGCCTCGGACCCTCGCGGACAGCCAGGCGTGGTTTGATCGGGCACCGGGATCCTCGAGATGTTCGGGCTCCCCAGGAACACCCCGAGATCTCTGGACGTATTCGTTTCAACTTCGTCAGGGTGGGGTAGTTACCCCCCCCAAACGACCTACAAAGGGGACTTCATGCAGGATCTCGCCGGGCCTTCCTTTCGCCCTAGGCAGGCTATCGGTGCAACGATCCCGTTGGATGAATCTTCGTTTTCGTCTGATGCGCAGGCCTTGTTCCGGATCGCACACGGCGATGCTGACGCTTTCCGATCCTTCCTCCAGCGCCACGCGCCCAGCGTCCTTGCGATGGCACTTCGCGTCGCGCGTAATTCGGTGATCGCCGAGGACGCCACACAGGAAACGTTCTTGGCCGTCTGGAGGGACGCCGGCCGCTATCAAAGCGACCGTGGGAGCGTCAGGGCTTGGCTGATGACGATCGCGCACCATGCCGCGGTCGATCGGGTACGACGCGAGGAGGTCCGTCGGCGGGTACTCGATGTGCCCGAGCTGGCAGTCGTGGAGGATATCGCGGACCTCGCGGTCGCGGGGTTGGATGGCCACGGGGAACGGGCTCGGGTTCGCGCTGCGCTTGCGCGACTCCCGGAGAACCAACGGCGCATCATCGAACTGATGTACTTCGCCGGGAGATCTCAGGCGCAGATCGCCCAACTCCTGAAGATCCCTCTCGGCACGGTGAAGAGCCGGTGCCGCGCAGCTATGAGAGAGCTCCGGGAGGAACTCGTCACGAACCGAGCCTAGTGTCTCAGCCCAGCCCTTGAGACGGCCAACTGTGCGTATCGTCTCGCCTATGTCGTTCCGGCAGCACCTGGTCATCCCGAACCACTCGGGTACCCACATCCTCCTCATCGAGAACCGGTCGGGGTGGATGCTCCCTCGCGTGCTGGCCGACGAGGACTGGGCCAGGGTAGAGGGTGCGCAGTCGTGGGGCCGGGACCGGCTCGGCCTCGACATCGCGATCTTGCGTTGCGCGTTCGTCGAGTACGACGGTGCCGATCAGGAGTCCGGCGACGCCTTCCTGTTCGCGGAGTTTCTCGGCGGTGGGACGCCGCTGTCCGGCTCCTGGTGCAACGAGGAGGCCACCTCCGCTCGTCTGGGGAGCGAGCGAGAACGGGCGGTCACCCACCAGTGGTTCACCGAGGAACGGGAAGGGAGGCCGCGAGCGCTGCCGCCGTGGGGGTATCCCGGGTGGTACGCGGGCGCCTGCGGATGGATCGAGACGACCCTGCCCGGGGTGGTGGGCGTCGAGCAGTGGTCCACGTGGTCCGTGTCGTCGATCCTGCGCGCCCAGACCGCCGCGGGGCGATACTACTTCAAAGCGGCGCCCACCGGATTCCGGCATGAGGCCACCGTGACGAGCATGCTCGCCGAGCGATTCCCGGGCGCGATCCCGGCCCCGGTTGCGATCGACGCCGAGCGAGGCTGGCTCCTCACGGAGGACTTCGGCGACGAACTGGCTGCCGGCAGGGGGGCGTCTGTCGGAGACGGGGCTGTGGACGCGCTTGTGGCGCTGCAGCGCAGGAGCGTCGCCAGCGTCGACGCACTGCTCGAAGGGGGATGCGCCGACCGGCGTCCTGCCGTGCTGCAGACCCAGATCGCGGATCTTGTCGAAGACGGTTCCACATGGCTCTCGTCCGAGATGCACGGGCGGCTTCGGGCCGCTTCGCCCCGGATCGCCGCTCTGTGCGAAGAGGTCGCGAACCAGCGGATCCCGAACACGCTGGTGCACGGTGACTTTCACGGGTGGAACGTGGCGCTGAGCGGCGGGCGATACCTCATCTTCGACTGGACCGACGCGTGTATCGCCCACCCGTTCTTCGACATGGCGGTCATCCTTCGGAATGTCGAACACTCCTCCGTCGACCCCGCGCTTCGTGATCGCTGGCGCGATCGCTATCTCGATGGCTGGCGGGACTTCGTCGATCGCGAGGAAGCGATCCGGTTGTTCGAACGAACGGAGCCCATCGCCGCGATGCATCAGGCGATCAGCTATCGATCGCTCCTGAGCTCGATGGATCCCTCCGAGCTGTGGCAATTCGGATCGGCACTCGAGGATTGGGTCATCCGGGCCTTGGATGCTCTCGCGATGACGACGTGAGTCCCTATCCAAGACCGCACCGGATCTCGAGTCTGCGATCCGCGGCCTCGAGCACATCCCCGAAGTGGCGTACCTCGCGGCAGGCACCGGTAGCTATGACTCGTTCGCGGAGGTGGCGGGCGTGGACCATGTGGACACGGTCATGTCGCTGCGCATCGCGAAGACCTCCTTCCACGACGTAGACCCACCGTTGTCAGCTGTCGAGTTGGGCTGGCCAGATGCTGCCGCGGTTCTCGGGCGCCATCAAGCGAGGTGGCAAGCGGGGTTGCCCGTCACTCACCTTCCGGCGTGGCGAGGATGGCGAGGTGCGTCGCGTGCAGATCTGCGTTGCCCGTGAGCCACGCGAACTCCTTTGGAGGGCTAGACCCCAATCGTCGGTACCTTCGTACGGCGGTTCACGATCGGTGGGTCGGGATGTCGACACGTCTCCACACAGAGAGTCTGACGCAGACCACACTCGCTACTCGTCGCGGAGAAGTTCTGTGGGGCGCATCCGGCCGATCAGGACGGCAGCTGCTGCGGAGGACAACACGGTTGCCGACAAGACCAAGAGCAGGAAGAGCGCCAGGCGAGGTGCGGGGATCGCCAATACTGGGGGAAGTGTGAAGATCGGTCGGAGCACGTGCACGAACTGGGATGCCATTGCGACGCCGACGAGCAATCCGATCGCCGCCCCGACCACCGATGCGATCGCAGCTTCCGACAAGACGAGCCGGCGCACGTCCCGGCTTCGAAGGCCGAGCGCTCGAAGGGTTACGTATTCCCGCCTGCGCTGGAGCAGCAGTCCGAAGACGAACATCCCGGTTGCGGTGGCCGCCATGAGGAACGTGAAAAACGAATCGAGGTGCAACAGACCCAAGGCACTGAGTCCGGTCAGACTCGACTGATCCTTGTCAAGCGCCGACGCGGACGTTTGCACGACGTAGCTCCGGTCGAATCCTTTCTGTGCGGACAGGGCATCGACGATGTTCGTCAACCCCGCTGCCGTTCGGTCGGCTGCGGCAGCCAGGTAGTAGTCGGCTTGCGCCCTGCCGGACACCTGTTCGTACCGGGGGATGCTGGCGACGATGTCCGTCCCCGTCGGCGCGCCCGGGAACCGCTGGAACAGGCCGACCACGGTCGCCGTCGCGCGGGTTTGCTGGTCGGTTCCGCGGGCGAACATGACCTTCGCGGGATCACCGATCCTCAGCTTGAGTCCATCGGCAAGCGCGATGTTCACCAAGATCCCATCGGGGCTATCGCGGAGTGCCGCCATGTTGGATGCGACCGTTCCTTGGACGAACGACGAGTTCTGCATCTCGGATATCTGCGGGAAGACACCCGGGTCGATAGCAGCCAGCGTCGCCACGTCCTCGTTCGCAGCGCTCGTGAGGACGGCGTTCTCGAGCGAGTAGATGACCGCCGTCGCTCCCGTGATGCCGTCGACATGGAAAGCTGATGACTGTGAAACCGGATGTGAACGCCCGCTCGTCGGGTCCGGTGTGATCCGGATGTCGGACCCGACGAGGAATCGAGCGTCGTTGGTCTTCGCGTCGCCGTAGGCGGTCGAGAAGCACAGGAGCATCGTCCCCAGCCCGACGACGAGTGCAACGGTTGTCACGCCGCTGGTCGTCGCCCGGAGCCGACGAGCGATGCTGCGCCACAACACACCGGGCACGAGGTGCTCGAATCGATCCGTCGTGCGCCTGGCCACACCGCGGGCGACGACCGCCGACACGAGACGAGCGATCAGCACTGTGCCCGCCAGCCACGCCACGATGGGCGGCCCCAGCAGGATCAACGGCAGCGACACAGACTGCCCCGCGTACACCGACCCCGGCGGAATGTCGAAGGCTCCGTGCCGAAGCGCCAACCATTGCGCTGCGACCGCGGCGCTCAGCACCACGACATCGAGGTGGAATCGCCGCCACGCCGGGACGGGCACCTCCTCGATCTCGGCGAGCTCCTGCTTGATCTCCCTCGTGATCAGGCGCCGCCCGGGCACGTACAGGGCAGTAGCCGTCACGAGCACGCCGGCGAAGACCGCGATGAACGCCGAACGGCCGAGAGCGCCGGGCGAGGCTTCGAAGACGATCGCTCGGCCGAGCAGGGCAACGGCGACGACGAACCCAAGCGCGACGCCGATCACGGACCCGACGCCGGCGAGAGCGATCGTGCGAAGCGACAGGAGCGTCAACAGGTCGCGCCGGTCCGCCCCACGGACGCGGAGCAGCGCGTTCTCTCGACGCTGGGAGCCGGCAAGCAGCGAACCCGCGTACGCCGTGAGGATGGCCGCCACGACCATCCCTGGCAGCCCGAGGTACAGGAACATCTTCTTGGCGACGATGGCATCCCCCGCGGCGACCTGCAACGCGTTCGAGATGTTGTCGACGACGTAGTCCTGATCCGATGCAACCGCTTCGATCTGCGTCGCGATCGCATGCGTCTGTGCGAGCGCTGTCGCCGGATCGGCGTTCAAGATCCCACGATCGATCGAGATGTCGAGCTCTTGGAGCGGCACGTAGACGAGCCGCGTGCCCCGCTTCGCGATCGCCGCCTCGAACACGGGCGCGACGGTGTCGCGATAGAACGCATGATCGACCACGATCGAGTAAGGGATGTACTGGAAATGCTCGAGGCTGCTCGCTTGCCGGCTTTCGAACAGCGAATTCGCCGTCGAGAGATCGCTGATGCCGCTCACGCGCACGGGCACCGGGGTTGCACGCAGCGGGAGATTGAGGTTGATCGTGTCACCCACGTCGACGTGAAGAGCGCGGGCCATCTCCGCGCTGATGAGCGCCTCACTCGGGCGGAACCCACCTCGGAGCACGTTGATCCCGGCGTAGTGCGCTTGGTAGCTCGCGTCGAACGCGAAGAGTCGAACGTGGTCGGGGACGCGCGTAGTCTGCGTCGCGATCGCTCCACGGGCCATATCGACGAACACCAAGGGGTCCGCCGCCGCGACGCCGGGGATGTTGTGGATCCGGTCCGCCAAAGTGACGAGTGTCGCCGAGACCGGTTCGCTCGCCCGGACCGGTGTCGGCGCCTCGCGCGTCGAGATCGTTGAGCCCACGGGGAGATCGGCCGTTATCGGGATGTCCGCACCTGCCTCCGCCTGGAACGTGATCTTTCGAGTGCTACCAACCGCAACGGTGCCGATATTGAGCCCGATGCCAGCGGGGCCTTGGGAAAGAGGAAACTCCCCGCCGACATCGGGGACGGTCTCGCCGTCGAGAGCGGTGGATCCCGTGACGTAGGTGAGGGGCGAGAGGAGCTTCTCTCGGACGACGACTTCGTGGGACGGTGTGAGGGCCGAGTTCGTGACTGTCAAGGTGACCTCGGTTCTGCCGGATGCCGCCAACGACGGATCGGCGATCGCCTGCCCGAATCGCAGACTGCCGCCGAGCGGCGTCGTCAGCACCCGCTGCATGTCGACGGTCAGCGGCGCGACCGCCCGCGCGGTCATGGACGCGCCGGAGCCGTCGATGAAGAACAAGACCGAGGAGAACAATCCGACACCGACGATGACGCCGATCATCGACGCCAACGTTCGCCGGGGGTTGCGGACCAGGTCTCGCACGACGTAGGAGCTGAAGGTCATGCCGTTCCCTCACTCGTCGTGATACGGCCATCCCGCATCTCGATCATCGCGTCCATTCGCTGGGCAACGGCTCGGTCGTGCGTGACGACGACGAGCGTCGCACCCTGATGCCTGTGCAAGCGGAACAACGCCTCGACGACCCGGTCCGAGCTTGCGGCATCGAGCGCCCCCGTTGGTTCATCCGCCAAGACGATGCCCGGTTTGTGAACGAGCGCCCGGGCGACCGCCACGCGTTGACGTTGGCCTCCCGACAGGTGATCCGGGAATCGGTCCGCGATGGAGCCGATCTCCAGCGCCTCCAGCAGATCTTGGCGACTGGCGGGCTCGTCGACGCCCCCAGCGAGCACCGATTGGAGCCCGACGTTCTCGGACACGGTGAGGAACGGCTGCAGGTTGTCGGCCTGGAATACGAAGCCAAAGGCGCGCCTGCGGCACTTGGCTGGCTAATCGGCATTGCCCTGCCTCCGGATGCCCTGGAGCGCGTTGCTACGGCGATCCAGGATTCATCGATGCCGCTGGTTGTCGCCCCAACGCTCGATGTCGCGATGCGCGTCCTGCAGGTTTTGGGTGCAAACGATGACCCCAATTCCGATCTTCAGCGTCTGGGTGGGCTGAGCGTGAACCCGGAAAGGCAGGAAGCGCGTTGGGGTGAGATTGTCCTCCGCCTAACCCCGCAGGAGGTCCGCATCCTGTGTGCGCTCACGCGGCCGGGCCCGCGAGCCTTCGATGAGCTCCGCGATGACCAGGGATCCGGTCGCAGGGACACGATCGCGCTGCGATCAGCCGTGAGTCGCCTCCGGAACAAGCTGGACCGTGCCCGGCTGCCGGTGACCATCGTCGCGATCCCGGGATACGGATTTGAGCTCCTTCCGGGTTCACTGTAATCGGAGACGTATGGCCGACATATCTAGACGTGACGCCCAACGATGCCATGACTGACGAAGGCCAGAGCCGCGACGCGCGGTTTGAAGAGCTCTACGGGGCGCTCTTCCAGCGTGTGCTTGCCTATGCCCGTCGCCGGGTTGGTCCGGAGTTGGCCAAGGATATTGCTGCTGAGACGTTCACCGTGGTCTGGGCGAAGTTAGACGCTGTACCGGAGGAGGCCGCCCCATGGATCTTCGCGACGGCTAGGAACATCACACTGGCCAAGCGGAGAGGCGAGACTCGTTGGGCGCCGACTGTGCTTCGGGATGTCGACGAAGTGATCGAGGACCACGCAGAGACGGTTGCCCAGGTACTCGACGCTCTGGCACTGATGACGGAGCCCGACAGGGAACTGCTCATGCTCATCTGTTGGGACGGTCTGACGCCAAACGAGGCAGCGAAGGTTCTTGGGTGCAGCCGGACGGCCTTAGGTGTCCGCGTGTTCAGGGCGAGGCGCCGGCTGGAGCGCGGTCTCTTTCACACGGAGAAGGAGCATTAGCATGAACTTGCGACACGAGACCCTCGAGCTTGTGAGGCGGGCGGATCCTCTCGCCGCAAGCCTTCAACAAGTCACCCTGCCTCGCGACCGCGTCGACTACGCGGATCGGCGGCGCATCGGTGGACTTGTTGTGGGCCTGATCGCGGGAGGTGTCGTACTGACGGCGATCCTGGCACTGGTGGGATTGTCAGACCTGGAACGTCCTCCATCCCCTCAGGGGCCTGGATCAGTCAACTCGTTACCTGTTCCCGTCCTGTCCGAGACCCAAGGGTGGACCACAGCTTCGACGGAGCCCGTGGTGCCTGACGAGGAATTCGACGATCCCCGGTCTTGGGCTTCATCGGTCGGATTCGCAAGTGAGGACGGGATCTCGAATGGCACGATCCCTGTGGGGGCCAACACCCTGCCGGAGAGCACGCTCGCCGCTCTTCCCCCCGATGGGATCGTGATCGTAGCGATGCTGGGGCTGCCCAAAGACACCAGCAGCCCTGATCCCAGATATCCAGATGCCGTTCTACCCCTGCAGCTGTCTGATGCGGAGATCGCCCATTCCTGGGAGGGACAATCGAACCTAAATGTCCCTGTGTACAGGATTGGGACGACGCTGCCGGACGGCACAAAGCTCGATGTGCGGGTCTATTTCGGATCGCAGCATCCTGGGCAAGCGACATTGTCGGAAGCACAGGCCGAACTCGACACACTCTCTCTCTTCCAAGCGGGCTGATTGTGAAACCGATCGCCATCAGCGCCCCGCTCAGCCCGGCCGACTGCCGAGGCGACGATCTCAGTGGCGCGGCGCTGCGAGCCATGGCCGCCGTCCACGTGCGGGTCCGGAGCCGCCCCTCGACAGTGACGCCCGCGCCTTTGCCGAGCGACTCGGCCGCGGCCTCGGCGTGCGACCTCCCAGATCGAACTCCCGGTAGGCTCCCACCCGGGAGGATGGCCGAGCGGACGAAGGCGACGGTCTTGAAAACCGTTGATGGGGCAACTCATCCGTGGGTTCGAATCCCACTCCTCCCGCGAGAACGGCGATCCTCGCGCGGGTCGGGCCCGGTCGCATAGGGTTGCGACCCCCCCGGTCCGTATCCTTGGGGCGTGACCTCCCAGCCGTCCGATCGGTTCCTGCGCGCCTGCCGCCGCCTGCCGGTGGATCGCACGCCCGTGTGGTTCATGCGCCAGGCGGGCCGCTACCTGCCCGAATACCGGGAGCTCCGCGGGGAGGGCGACATCCTGGAGACCTGTCGGTACCCCGACAAGGTGGTCGAGATCTCGCTGCAGCCGCTCCGGCGGATCGAGCTCGACGCCGCGATCATCTTCAGCGACATCATGGTGCCGCTCGCCGGCGTCGGGATCGACGTGCGGATCGAGCCAGGGCGCGGCCCGGTGGTTGACACCCCCCTCCGTGACGCGGCCGGGGTCGCGAGGCTCCGTCCGCTCGAGCCCGAGCAGGACGTGCCCGAGGTGCTCGAGGCGATCCGGCTCCTGCGCGCGGAGGTGTCGGTGCCCGTGATCGGGTTCGCCGGCGCCCCGTTCACGCTCGCGAGCTACCTGGTCGAGGGCGGTCCGTCGCGCACGCACGAGCGCACGAAGGCCCTGATGTTCGGCGACCCGGGCACGTGGGACGACCTGATGCGCGCGTTGGTGGCGATCGTCGTGCCCCACCTGCGCGCGCAGGTCGCTGCCGGCGCACAGGTGGTGCAGGTGTTCGACTCGTGGGTGGGCGCCCTCGATCGCGACGACTACCGGCGCCGCGTGCAGCCCCACATGTCGCACCTGTTCGGAGAGCTCGCGGATCTCGACGTGCCGACGATCCACTTCGGCGTCGGGACCGGAGAGATCCTCGGGCAGCTCGCCGAGGCCGGCGGTGACGTGATCGGTCTCGATTGGCGGGTGCCGCTCGACGAGGGGTGGGATCGGGTCGGTCACGACCGCGCCGTCCAGGGCAACCTCGATCCGGCGTGCCTTCTGGCACCATGGGAGACGGTCCAGGGCAAGACGCGCGAGGTGCTCCGGCGGGCCGCCGGACGCGACGGGCACGTCTTCAACCTCGGACACGGCGTGCTGCCCTCGACCGACCCGTCGATGCTCGCCCGCGTGGCCGAGCTCGTCCATACCGAGACCGAAAGGAAGATTGTGTGATCGTCGACGGCCAGACAGACGAACCCACCGGCGTGCTCGTGATGGCGTACGGCACCGCGAGCGGCGTCGACGACATCGAGCGGTACTACACCGATATCCGGGGCGGCCGGCCGCCGACCCCCGAGCACCTGCAGGAGCTGAAGGACCGGTACGGCGCGATCGGGAACGTCTTCCCTTTGCTCGACACCACGCGCGCGCAGGCCGAGGGGATCGTCGAGCGGTTGAACGCCGACGGGAACGGCACCTACCGCGCCTACCTCGGGATGAAGCACTCGGACCCGTTCATCCCGGCCGGCGTGGACGAGATGCGGCGCGATGGGATCGAGCGCGGGATCGGGATCGTGATGGCGCCGCATTGGTCGGGCATGTCGATCGAGACCTACATCGAGCGCGTGCAGCAGGCCGTCGAGGACCAGGGAACCACCCCCTCGTTCACGTTCGTGCGCTCGTACCACGACCATCCGGCGTTCATCGCGTTCCTATCGGACCGGGTCGCCGAGGCGCTCGAGCTGCTCAGCCCGGAGGACCGCGAGGGCGTGGCCGTGATCTTCAGCGCGCACTCGCTCCCGGTGCGCACGCTCGATGATGGATCGCAGCGCTGCAAGTACTGCGACTGCGACACGTCGTGCAGGTACCGTGACGGGCTCCAGGAGACCGCCGATCTCGTGGCCGCGCAGATCGGGATCGAGCACTACCTGATCGCGTGGCAGAGCGCGGGACGCACCGCGGACCCGTGGTGGGGCCCGCCGGTCGAGGACATGATCCAGCAGCTCGCCGCACAGGGCCACAGCGCGGTCCTCGTGTGCAGCGCCGGGTTCGTGGCCGACCATCTCGAGGTGCTGTACGACCTCGACATCGAGGCGAAGGCGATCGCCGCAGAGGCCGGCATCGGGTTCAGCCGCACCCGGATGCCCAACGCCGATCCCGAGTACCTCGACGTGCTCGCGCAGGTCCTGCGCGACCACCTTGCGGGGGTCACGGCGGGGTGAGCGACCGCGCCCCGCGCCGGGTGGTCGTGATCGGCGGCGGGGTCACCGGCCTGACGACCGCCTACCGGCTGACCCGCGCCCACCCGTCGCTCGACGTGACGGTGCTCGAGGCGAACGATCGTCCCGGCGGCAAACTTCGTTCGACCGAGGTCGGTGGGCTCGTGCTTCCCGCGGGAGCCGACTCCTTCGTGGCGCGCAAGCCCTGGGCGGTCGACCTCTGCAAGGAGCTCGGCCTGGGCAGCGAGCTCGTCTCGCCGGCTTCCGGCGGAGCGTTCATCTGGACCGAACGCGGGCTCAGGGCGTGCCTGCGCGACGCGCCGTTCGGGATCCCGGGCGACGTCGGCGACGTGTTCCGCTGGCCGGGTATCTCTCGCGCCGGCCGCCGCCGCGCGCTCCTCGACCTGGTGAAGACGAAGCGGCAGGCCGACGACGACGAGACGCTGGGATCGTTGCTCCGCCGCCGCCTCGGGGACGAAGTCACCGATCTCGCGGTGGGTCCGCTGTTGGCGGGCCTGTTCGCGGGGGATGTCGACCGGCTCTCGGTGCGGGCGACGTTCCCCGAGCTCGAGGTATGGGAGCGGTCGCAGGGGAGTCTGATCCGCGGTTCTCAGGCCGCATCGCGGAACGTGCGCGGGGGCACCCCGCCGCCGATGTTCGTGAAGCCGCGCGGGGGCGTCGATCGCCTGACCGACGCGCTGGCGGAGCAGCTTGGCGCCCGGGTGCGCACGGGGATCGGGGCGCGCGCGATCGCCGAGGCGCCCGGTGGATGGCGCGTCGAGCTCGGCGGCGACGCCGGGACGATCGTGGCCGACGCGGTCGTGCTGGCGACCCCAGGTCCGGTGACCGCGGGCATCCTCGAGGCCACGGCCCCGGAGGTGGCGGGCGAGTTGGCCGGCGTCCGGTATTCGTCGACCGGCGTGATCTTGATGGTCTACCCCGAGGGCACGCAGCCCGCGATCCAGGACGGCTCGGGGTTCGTGGTGCCGCGGGGCAAGGCGCCGATGACGGCATGCACGTGGGTGAGCAGCAAGTGGCCGAGCGGATCCTTCGGGTCGCGGGCGGTCGTGCGGTGTTACGTGGGCGCCGTGGGCGAGGAGGACATCCTCGATGCGGGCGACGAGGAGCTGATCGAGGCGTGCGCGCGGCACCTCGCGGCGGTGCTGCCGCTCCCCGACGCGCCAGATCACGCCGCGGTGGTGCGATGGCCCGCGTCGATGCCGCAGTTCGAGCTGGGCCACGTTGAGCGGGTGGGGCGGATCCGGGAAGCGTTGCCCGAGGGTATCTTCGTGGTGGGACAGCCCTATGACGGGGTCGGGGTCCCCGACTGCGTCCGCGGAGCGGGCGAGACGGCCGAGCAGGTCGCCGCGCATCTCGCGGACGCCCCGATGCGCGAGGAGACGGTTCGATGAGCGACACGGTGTACGCCCTCTACGCGGTGTTCATGGGCAGCGACGATCTCCGCGAGGAGCTCGCCGATCCCGACGACCGTGCAGCCGCGGTTCAGGAGGTCGAGAACCTCTACAAGTCCTGGGAGGGCTCGATCACGGTCCGCGGCACGTACTCGACCGTCGGGTTCCGTCCCGACGCCGACCTGATGCTCTGGATCCACGGGCCGACACCACAGGAGATCCAGCGCGCCATCGTGGAGTTCAGGCGTACGACGATCGGGCGGCTCACCGATCTCACTTGGACGTTCATGGGCGTCGTGAAGCCGGCGGAGTTCACGGCCGACCATGCGCCGGCCTTCGTGAAGGGCACGCCTCCCGAAACGTTCCTCTGCGTGTATCCGTTCGTGCGCACACCCGAGTGGTACCTCCTCCCGCGCGAGGAGCGCGGCGAGCTGCTCCGCGAACACGGGGTGGCCGGGCGCGACTTCCCCGAGGTCCTCGCGAACACCACGAGCAACTTCGGTTTGGGCGACTGGGAGTGGATCCTCGCCTTCGAGGCGGCCAAGGCTGAGTCGCTCGTCGACGTGATCCGGCGCCTCCGTGGGACCAAGGCGCGCCTCTACACGAAGGAAGAGATCCCGTTCGTCACGGGGATCCGCAAGTCCCTCGCCGACGCGATCGGGGACCTCGTCTAACCGTCGGTCGGCGAGTGCGGGTCCTCGAGCAGCGAGGCTGCGTGATCCGGCACGTAGGTGGACAGCTGTTGCGGTGGCCGGACGTACCCCATGTCGACCTGCCGTTCGGGGATCTCGATCTCGGGCAGCGGCTTCGCCTCCCACGGGATCTGCCTCAGCAGATGGGCGATGCAGTTGAGGCGAGCCTTCTTCTTGTCGTCGGCCTCCACCACGTGCCAGCGTGCATCAGGGATGTCGGTGTGCACGAACATCTCGTCCTTGGCGCGTGAGTAGTCGACCCACTTGGTGCGGGAGAACAGATCGGTCTCGCTCAGCTTCCAACGGCGCATCGGGTCGTTCACCCGCGCCATGAATCGCCGTTCCTGCTCCTCGTCGCTCACCGAGAACCAGTACTTGATCAAGATGATGCCCTCCTCCACCAACAGCCGTTCGAAGATGGGGCACTGACGGAGGAACCGGTAGTACTCCTCGGCCGTGCAGAACCCGAGGACGTGCTCGATCCCGGCGCGGTTGTACCAACTACGATCGAACAACACGATCTCGCCCGCGGCGGGGAGCTCCTCGACATATCGCTGGAAGTACCACTGCGAGGCCTGCCGCTCGGTGGGCTTGGGGAGCGCCACGTGCCGCGTGATGCGCGGGTTCATGTGCTCGGTCATGCGCTTGATCGTGCCGCCCTTGCCGGCCGCGTCGCGGCCCTCGAAGATCACGACGATGCGGGCGCCCGTGTCGGCCACCCATTGCTCCATCCGCACGAGTTGCTCCTGCAGGCGGAAGAGCTCTGGCTCGTAGACCTTCTTCGGAAACTTGTGCCGCGTCACGGGTGCGAGTCTATGCCGGTCCCGGCGTCCGGCATCTACGCTGGTGGGGTGACCGACACGAACGCGGTTCCACGCCACCTCCTGATGAAGCCCCGGCTGCGCGGTCGCTTCCACCAGGGGGCGTTCTTCGCGTCGCTACCGGCGGGGCTCGTGCTGGCTTGGGTCGCGCCGGGCGCCGCCGCTCGTATCGCCGCGATCGTCTACTGGAGCGCGTTGCAGCTCCAGTTCGGCGCGAGCGCGATGTATCACGTGGGCGGCTGGACCGAAGCCGCGTACGCCCGGATGCGACGCCTCGACCACTCGATGATCTTCGTGCTGATCGCGGGCACCTACACCCCGATGTGTGTCGTCGCCCTCCACGGGATGACGGCGTGGGCCGTTCTGACCTTCGTCTGGGCCGGGGCGGCTGTGGGCATCGTGACCAAGATGTACCGCGTCGACCTGCACGTCTTGTCGGGCATCATGTACATCGGCCTCGGCTGGGTGGCGATCTTCATCTTGCCGGCGCTCGCCCGGGCGATGTCGGACATCGGCATGGTGCTCGTGGTGGGGGGAGGTGTGCTCTACACGATCGGCGCCATCGTGTTCGCGACGCACCGTCCCGACCCGTGGCCGGAGTGGTTCGGTTTCCACGAGGTCTGGCACGTCTTCACGATCGCGGCCGCGGCCTCGTTCTACCTCGCGATCCTCCTGCTCTTCCTCTCGGTGTGACTCAGAGCAGCGAGGTGAGCGTGTCGATCGTGCGGTAGGCCTCCACGTTGGCGGGGCGCCCCTCGGCCGCCTCTTCCGGACGCAGGATCAGGTAGGTCCACATGCCCACCTCTGAGGCGCCGTCGCAGTACGCCGTCTGGTCGTCGACGAACACCGCACGCGTCGGGTCCGTCACGCCGAGCCGATCGAGCGTGATCCGGTAGATCGCGGGGTCGGGCTTCATCGCGCGCACCTCGACCGACAGGATCACCGCGTCGAACTCGTCGTCGAGACCGAGCCGCTCGATGAGCGGCCGGGTGTTGTGCGAGCAATTGCTCACGAGCGCGGTCTTCACGCCTCGGGCGCGGAGCTCGCGCACCACCGGCAGCGCATCGTCGTAGAGCCTCACGCCGCCCTCCTCGATGTGGGCGTGCTCGAGCTCGCGCAGATGCCGGACCAGCGCCGGGACAGGCTCGAGACCGGCGGCCCGGATCACCGACGCGAGGTCGTCGTCGGCGTCGGTGTACGCACCTGTCGACCGCGCGGGGCGCGTCAGATCGAACGCCCGTCCGACGGCTTCATGGGTGACGCCCAGCTCGCCGGCCAGCCGTTCCTGCCACCCCCACCAATCGCTCCACACGAGCGTGTCGTAGAGATCGAGCAGCACAGCGTCGGGCTGGGACATGCCCCCCAGCGTAGCGTCACTCCGTCCAGAGGTCGGCGAGGAATGCATCCACGTCGGCGGTGCCGGTGAGGTCGACCACGCCGGCGGGCTCGGGGCCGGTGGCCGGTGCGATCGCCTCGAACCGCGCGCGCACCTCCTCGGGCGCCAGGAACCGCGACAGCTGCGCGTACGAGTGCGGGTCCTCGAGCCCGCGGGGCCGGCGGTAGTAGCGCATCGGCATGTACACGTGGAGGGCGTCGCGCGGACGGGTGAGCGCCACATACAGCAGGCGTCGCTCCTCCTCGATCTCGTCGTCGTCGCCTGTGGCCATGTCTGAGGGGATCATGCCGTCGGCCGCGTGGATCACGTGCACGACGTCCCACTCCAGCCCCTTCGCGCTATGGATGGTCGAGAGCACCAGATAGTCCTCGTCGAGGAGCGGTGGGCCAGCGAGGTCTCCGGTCGACGACGGAGGATCGAGCGTGAGCTCGCTCAGGAACCGCCCTCGGGCCTCGTACCCGGTGGCGAGCAGCGCGAGCTGGTCGAGGTCAGCGAGTCGGGCCGCCGGCGCCTCGTACCGCTTCGCGAAGACCGGCTCGAGGAACGTGCGGAGTCGTTCCACCTGTCCGGCGGGGGTGAGCAGCGTTTCGTCGGCACACCCTGCGAACGCGCTCCGGAGCTCGCGGATGCCGTGGGCGGCGGCCTTGGGAACCTCGAGCGGCTCCTCGAGGAACGTGGCGAGAGGGGAGCGCTGCTCGTCGCCGACCCGACGCACCTGGAGCCGGTCCATCAGGCGCCGCGCGGTCGCCGGGCCCATCCCGTCGGGGAGCTGCAGCACGCGGAACCAGCTGATCTCGTCGAACGGGTTCTCGAGCACGCGCAGCAGCGCGAGCGTGTCCTTGACGTGCGCGGCCTCCATGAACTTCAGGCCGCCGAACTTCACGAACGGGATGTTGCGGCGCGCGAGCTCGACCTCGAGCAGATCGCTGTGGTGGCCGGTGCGGAACAAGACCGCCTGTTCCTTGAGCGGCACGCCCTCCTCGCGGTGGGCGAGCACGGAGCGGCAGACCGCGTCGCACTGCTCCGCCTCGTCGAGGCAGGTCCGTAGCGTGGGGACGCGTGCGCCGGGCCGCTCGCCCCACAAGGTCTTCTCGTGGCGCTGCGGGCTCAGCGCGATCACCGCGTTCGAGGCTTCGAGGATCGGCGAGGTCGAGCGGTAGTTCTGCTCGAGCTTGACCACCGTCGCGCCGGGGAACCGGTCGGGGAACTCCAAGATGTTGCGGACGGTCGCCGAGCGGAACCCGTAGATCGACTGCGCATCGTCACCCACCACGGTGAGGTTGCGCGGCGTGCCCTCGGGCCGCAGCCCCGCGAGGATGTCGGCCTGCAGCGCGTTCGTATCTTGGTACTCGTCGACGAGCACGTGGTCGAACATCGCGGCGAGCGGTTCCCGCGTCGCGTCGCTCCAGGCGAGGGCCTTCCAGAACAGCAGCAGGTCGTCGTAATCCAGGACGTTCTGCGCGCGCTTGCGGGTCGTGTACGCCTGGAAGATCTCGCGGATCCCCTCGGCTTCCTCGAGGCACCACGGATAGTGGCGTTTCAGGACGTCGCCGAGCTTCTCGCCGGCATTCACGGTCCTGGAGTAGATGCCCGCGAGGGTCTCCTTGCGGGGGAAGCGTCGCTCGCGGGCGCTGAACCCGAGCTCGTCTCGCAGCAGGTTCATCACGTCGGCGGCGTCGGCTTGGTCGAGCACCGTGAAGTCGGGACGCAGGCCGAGCGGTCGCCCGTGGAGCCGCAGCAGCCGGTTCGCCACCGCGTGGAACGTGCCGCCAACGACCCGGCCGGTGTCGCGCGCCCCGGACAACCGCTCGGCCCGCGAGAGCATCTCCCGCGAGGCACGCCGGCTGAACGTGAGGAGCAGCGTGCGCTCGGGACGAACGCCCTGCTCGACGAGCCACGCGACGCGCGCCGCGAGGGTCGTGGTCTTGCCGGTGCCGGCGCCCGCCACGATGAGCAGGGGACCGTCGCCGTGCGTGACGGCCAAGCGCTGCGCGTCGTTCAGGTCTCCGAACATGTGTTCGGAGTATAGAGGCGAGGGCTATGGGGGCGGCGCATGCGCGGGGAGTTCCGCGATACGAGGTGCGCTCAGGCGGGGGGGTGCTGCGATGCCACACGCCGCACCGCATCGACGGCCTCGTCGGCGTCCACCCCGATCGCGCAGGTACGTGCCAGGTACCCGACGGCGAGGTCGTCCAGGTCCGGCTCCCGTTGCGCGCGCGGTGGCTTCGGCGCCACGAAGGTGCCCGCCCGGCCGCGCCCGACGAGGTACGCCTCGTGCTCGAGCTCGCGATAGGCGCGCGCGACCGTGTTCGGTGCCAGGAGGAGACGGTCGGCGAAAGCGCGCACGGTCGGTAGGCGGTCGCCGGGCTCGATGACGCCGGTATCGATCAGACGACGCAGCGCGGCCTTCAGCTGGGCGGATGCCGGCTCGACGGCTCCGCGATCGATCGTGATGGCGAACGTTTCCATCGTGCTTCCCCCGGGCGCTTAGATGCTGCGATGCTAGACGCTCGATGGAGGAGCCAGACCAGCAGCCGGAGATCAGGGTGACGCCCGACGGTCCATACGAGGTCGTCGGGCTCCCCATCGGGCGTACGCACCAGATCGAGACCGAGTACGGAGAACCGGTCGACTGGGCGCCGGTCGAGGCGCACCCCGTCGACGGTCCGGTGGTCCGGCTCTGCCGGTGCGGGTCCTCGTCGACGAAGCCGTTCTGCGATGACTCCCACGAGACCGCCGACTGGGATCCGTCGGTCTCGGCAGACACCGGCCCGCGGGCCGGACGCGCGCGGCGGTTCCAGGGGAGCGAGGTCGTGATGGGAGACGATCACTCGCTGTGTACGCACGCCGGGTACTGCGGCGATCGCATCACGAACGTGTGGCGGATGCTCGGGGAGACGGCTGACCCAGAGATCCGTGCCCGCCTCACGCGCATGGTCGAGCTGTGTCCGTCGGGCACCCTGACCTGGGCTCCCGAGGCCGGATCCGACGACGTCGAACCGGTTTTCGAGGCGAGCGTCGCGGTCTCCGACGACGGACCGATCTGGGTGCGGGGCGGCGTGCCCGTGGTCGGCCCCGACGGCGAGGCCTACGAGGTGCGCAACCGCGTCACCCTCTGCCGGTGTGGCCGGTCGGCCAACAAACCGTTCTGCGACGGGACTCACAAGTCCATCGGGTTCACCGACCCGTGAGCGAGCGCGCGGTCGAGATCGTGCGAGGCGGACCGATCCTGGTCCGCGGTCTTGCGCTTCGCCGGATCTCGGGGCAGGTGCTCGGACCTGATCTCGCGCCCGGCGCGACCTTCTCGCTCTGTCGGTGCGGCCGTTCCTCGACGATGCCGTTCTGCGAACGCGAGGCGCCGTACCGCTGCTTCGAGGAAGCGGCACCCACTCGGGAGCTCGAGAAGCTCCCGACCTGGGACGTGCCTGACCCCGCGATCGCTTGCGTGGCGCTGAAGGCGAACGGACCGGTCCGGGTCTCCGGCGACGTGGAGACCATCGGCGCCGACGGCGAGCGCGTGCCAGCCAACGCTGGCCGGCGCTCGCTCTGCCGCTGCGGCGCGTCGGCGTGCCAGCCCATGTGTGACGGCTCCCACAAGGTGGCGCCGATCGTGGATCCGCCGGTCGGGTCCTAGCTCGCCGCGGGCACGAGCCCCAGGTCGCGCAGAAGGTTCGGCGGGATCGCGTGGCAGTAGGGCTGATGGCCGGTCTTGTCGTAGTAGCGCTGGTGATAATCCTCGGCCGGGTAGAAGGCCCCGAAGTCGGTGATCTCCGTCGCGATCGGCGCCGAGAACCGTGGCTGCGCCCGATCTCGCGACGCGGTCGCCGCATCGCGCTGTTCGTCGGAGTGCGTGAAGATCGCGCTGCGGTACTGGGTGCCGCGGTCGGGGCCCTGGCGATCCACCTGCGTCGGGTCGTGCATCGCCCAGAAGACCTCGAGGAGCTGTTCGTAGGTCACGATGGATGGATCGAAGCTCACCTGGACGACCTCGGCATGGCCGGTCTTGCCGGTGCACACTTCGCGGTAGCTCGCGTCGGGCACGATGCCCCCGCTGTAGCCGCTCACGACGTCGGTCACGCCGGGCACCTTCAGATAGATGTATTCGACGCCCCAGAAGCACCCGGCGCCGAAGGTCGCGATCTCAGTGGTCATCTCTTCCCTTCCTGGTCGGTGACCTCTCATGGTCTCGCGAACCCGCCCGAACGTTGCAGCTTTCGTGGGGGGGGCTTCGCTCGATTTCCGGTTGCGGGCTGAGGGGGTGTACCCTCGGCCACCCTGACATTGAACGGAGATTCAAACGATGGTCACGCAGCGCGACACCAACCGGTACGACGCGATCGTGGTGGGCGGGGGCCACAACGGTCTCGTCGCTGCCGCGTACCTGGCCAAGCACGGCGCCCGCACAGTCGTGCTCGAGGCGCGGCACAAGACGGGCGGTGCAGCCGACACGATGGCTCCCTGGCCCGAGGCGCCCGACATCCGCGTCACCACACTGAGCTACGTGATGAGCCTGATGCCGCCGACGATCCAACGCGACCTGCAGCTCGAGCGGTTCGGCTACAAGGTGCACCCCCAGGGCATGGGGTACCTCCCGCACCCCAGTGGCCGGTCGATCGTGCAGCACGAAGACCCGGAGAAGACCCGCGCGTCGGTGGCGCAGTTCTCGAAGAAGGACGCCGATGCGTACTTCGAGTTCGAGGAGTGGATCGGCGGCATCGCGAACATCCTGGGGCCACTGCTGATGCAGACACCGTCGCACCTGGGCTCGAAGAAGGCGCGGGACCTCAAGGATGTTGCGCAGCTCGGATGGCACCTACGCAAGGAGATCGACGAGCGTCGCGTCGCCGACATCACCCGGCTGTTCACGATGAGCGCCACCGACCTGCTCGACCGTTGGTTCGAGTCGCCGGTGCTCAAGGGGTTCATGGCGGTGAACGGGATCATCGGCACGTGGGCCGGTCCTGACGCCCCGGGCACCGCGTACGTGCTGATGCACCACTCCGTCGGCGACATCGGCGACGGCCAGATCGCGAGCTGGGGCTATCCCGAAGGTGGCATGGGTGCGGTCGGCCGAGCGTGCGAGGAGTCGGCGCGGTTCTTCGGCGCCGAGATCCGCACGAATGCGCGGGTGGGCAGGATCACGACGTCGAACGGACGCGCCCGAGGCGTCGTGCTGGACAACGGAGAAGAGCTGTCGGCACCGGTGGTGGTCACCGCGGTTCACCCGAAGATCACCTTCCTGCAGCATCTCTCGGCCTCTGAGCTTCCGGTCGAGTTCGTCCACGATATCGAGCACTGGAAGACCCGGAGTGGCACCGTGAAGATCAACCTCGCTGTGAGCGAGCTCCCGAACTTCACGGCCGACCCAGGGTTCGACCCGTCGATCCATGGCGGGGCGATCCAGATCCTCGACGACGTCGACTACCTGGAGCGCGCCTTCCAACAGGCGCGGTTCGGCGAGGCGGCGACGCTGCCGTTCAGCGACACGGCGATCCCCACGGTGGCGGACAAGACGCTCGCGCCCGAGGGCGTGCACGTGGTATCGATGTTCACCCAATGGGTGCCCCACGAGTGGGCCGATGAGGACGGGCACGAGGCCGACCTCGATGCCTACGCCGATCGTCTGATCGAGCGCGTGAACGATGTCGCCCCGAACTTCAAGCGCTCGATCATGTACCGGCAGGTGATCGGACCTAAACAGATGCAGGACGAGTGGGGCCTGATCGGCGGGAACATCTTCCACGGGGAACTCTCGGTCGATCAGCTCTTCCACATGCGGCCGGCGCCGGGGTACGCCGACTACCGCACCCCGATCGTCGGGCTGTACCAGGCGAGCAGCGCGACCCACGCGGGCGGCGGTGTCACGGGGATGCCCGGCCACCACTGCGTGCGCGAGATCCTGGCGGACAAGGCCTTGAAGAAGCTGAAGGCCTAGCGCGCGCCGGGCCGATCCCGGCGTGGGATAGTCCTCGGCCATGGGCATCGACGACGCACTCCGTGAGGTCGACGCGATCTTCGACCGAGCCGCGGCCATGGGCACGATCCCGGGCATGTCGTACGGCGTCGTGATCGGGGGCGACCTCGTGCATGCGCGCGGGCTCGGGACGCTCCGCGACGGCGAGGAGCGTGTGCCTGATGCCGACAGTGTGTTCCGCATCGCGTCGATGACGAAAAGCTTCACGGCGTCGGTCGCCGTCCTGTTGCGCGACGAGGGCGTATTACGGTTCGACGAGCCCGTGGCGACCTACGTGCCCGAGCTTGCGACACTGCGCGGTCCCACCGCCGACTCGCCCCCCGTCACGGTGCAGCATCTGCTGACGATGGCGGGCGGTCTGCCCACGGACGACCCTTGGGGAGACCGCCTGCAGGGCATGGATCTCGAGCGCTTCGCCGGGTTGCTCTCCGGCGGCTTCGAGGCCGCCTGGGCGCCGGGCACCATCTTCGAGTACTCCAACCTGGGCTACGGGATGCTCGGGCGCGTACTCACGAACGTCGGCGGCACCGAGTATCGGGACCTCGTGCGAGCCCGACTGCTCGATCCTCTCGGGATGGGCGCCACCGTCTACACCGCCGGGCAGGTGCCGCCGGACCGGGTCGCGGTCGGGTACGTCCGGCGCGACGACTCCTTCGTCGAGGAGCCGTTCGACGGGTACGGGGCCCTCGCCTCGATGGGCGGCATCTTCAGCTCGGTGCGCGATCTCGCGACATGGGTGGTGGGGTTCGCCGACGCGTTCCCGCCCCGTGATCAGGCCGAAGGGTCCCACCCGCTGTCCCGGGCCTCTCGTCGGGAGATGCAGCAGGTCCATCGGTCGTTCGAGCCTGAGCTCCGCCGTACGTCGACGGACTCGAGGCCCGAGCTGATCAGTGGCGGCTACGGCCTCGGCCTCTTCGTGTCGCACGATCTCCGACTCGGGCACCTCGTAGGTCATAGCGGCGGGTACCCGGGGTTCGGGTCGCACATGCGGTGGCACCCCGGTTCGGGCGTGGGGGTCGTCGCGCTCGGGAACCGGACCTACGCCCCGATGTCGACGTATGCCGCGGAGGCGCTCACCGCGCTGGTCACACGGGAGTCCGCTCCGATCCGCTCCGTGATCCCCTGGGAGGCCACGCGCACCGCGCGGGCTCAGATGGAGGGTCTGTTGCGCTCGTGGGATCTCGACCTGGCCACCGAGGTGTTCGCGTCCAACGTGCACCTCGACGACCCTCTCGATCGGCGGCGCACCGAGATCGAGCGGATCCGGGAACGCCACGGCGCGCTCTCTCCCGACCCGGACCTGCCGGAGGAGTCAGACTCGCCGGCGCATCAAGTGTGGTGGCTGCGCGGAGCTCGCGGGGGGCGGGTGCGGGTCGAGATCTTGATGACGGGGGAACGCCCTCCTCGTGTGCAGTCGTTCGCGCTTCGGTCGGTGATGGACCCGTCCCCGGCCATGGCCGAGGCGATCCGCAGGGTGGCGGTGCTCTCGGGCCTTCCCGCCCCGGAGTGGCCCGACGAGCTTCCGCTCGCCGGCGAGTTCGATCGGGAGGCGGTCGACCGTTCGCTCCGCGCTGCCTCGGCGTTGTTCGGGCCCCTCGAGGCCGGCCCGGCGATCCGAGGCGACGGCGTCATCGACGTCACGGTGGAGCTCAGAGGCGACCGCGGGACCGTCGATCTGCGGCTCGTGCTCGATCCCGAAACCGGAGCGTTCGCCACCGTGTCGCTCGTGCCGCGGACGATCTCGGCGCCGCGTGCCTAGCGTCAACCCGTCCGGGGGGCGGTGAAGTACGGCGCCGCAACACCGCGGATGTCGTGGGTCCAAACGAACCCCTCGAAGCCCGCGCCTGTCGCATCGGTGAGGTCGAAGGCGATCGTCTCCTCCGAGCTCGAATCGGGTGCCGAGTTCAACGACCAGCGACAGTCGGGGGTCGGCCGCAGGACGATCTCGCTCTCGATGGTCGTGCCCGCGGCGCGCCACCACAGACCCACCACGTCCAGGTCGGGCCGCAGGCTCCCACCGTTCACCGCGCGCACCACGAGCGCCGAGCCGTCATCCAGGATCGATGCCGCCGTGACCTTCAGGTCTGCTTGGGCGAACGAGATCGTGCCGACATAGAGCGCGTCGTTCGTGAGTCCGGATGCGGCCGTGTTCCTGGTCGTGAATCGGAAGATCCTGAAGTCGGTTCGCACGCCGTCGCCGTCGGCGTCGACGGGCGACTTCGCGATCAGGTAGACGGGGGCGGATCCCGTGCCGGCGTTCCCCGTGTCGACGAACGCCGCCTCAACGTTGGGCGTGACCGGCACTCCGCCCTTCATGAGGCGGATCGGGTAGCGCACGACGGGAAGGACCTGCCCGGTGAGCGCGCCGTCGAGGGCCGGATGCGACGTCAGGAACGAAGGCCCGGGCACCGTGCTCGGCGAAGGCGAAGGCGAAGGCGAAGGCGAAGGCGAAGGCGAAGGCGAAGGCGAAGGCCGTTTCCCGAGCGCCACGGTCGTGGCCGACATGCCCGCGCCAACGCGCGCGGTGACCGGCGGCTCGCCGGACAGATCGGGTTCGCCGACGACGTAAGCGTTCAGCGTGCTCCTGGACCCCCCGTTGTCGCCCGTGTCGAACAGCCAGATCTGACCAGGACCGCGCGAGGCGTCCTCGATCGAGAGGTCTTCGAAGTCCGGGATCGGATTCATGGTCTGTCCGAGCTTCGTGATCGTGTCCGCCGTCGGCTCCACGGGGTCGTCCTGGAAGCCGGCCGGGTCGAGCGGGTAGCGGATCGCCAGACTTCCATCACGGGCGTCGAGGCCGAACAGGAACACCTCGTCGGTGCCAGCCAGCTCGTTCGCGGAACGGTCACCGACCGCCCACGCGATCTGCTCGCCCGTTGTCTCGGAGTCGAAGCGGGACACCGCGAGCCCCGAGATCCCGATCGTGGCGTTCGTCGGTTCGCCCGCGGCCTGTCCGAGCGTGCCGGTCTGCTGAAGTGGTCCCAGCGCCGGGCACGGGAGCGTGCCGGCGCTCGCCCCGGTCGGAACGAGCGAGAGCGCCGCGACGAGGCCGGCGGCGGAGACGGCGAACCAACGCCGGAGGATGTGCATCCTTCGAATG
Source organism: Actinomycetota bacterium (assembly GCA_039933515.1). Classification (GTDB taxonomy): domain Bacteria; phylum Actinomycetota; class UBA4738; order UBA4738; family HRBIN12; genus JAOUEA01. The sequence continues at coordinate 62,372 of JBDTNY010000129.1, read as the reverse complement.
TAGCTCCCACGGACTACTTGTGACTACGTAGCGGGGGGAGCGGTGGAAACCTTAGACCTCGAGGCTCCGCACGAGGCGGGCCAGCTGGATCCCGTCGCTCCCGGCCGTGCGGGCGTTCGCCTCGAAGTCCCAGAGCGCGTAGTCCACGAGGATCGCGAACGACCAATCCCGCAGGCGTTGCCGGTCGCAGCCGAACAGGTCACACAGCTGGTCGAAGCGGCGCTGGAGTCGATCGTGGGGATCGGGGTCGGCGAGCACGTCTTCGCGCCGGGCCCGCATGAGCGCGGCGATGTCGAACTCCCGCTCGCCGACGAGCGGTTTGGGACCGATCGCGAGCCAGGCCTCGCGGTCGGCCGCCAGGATGTTCCCGTCGTGGAGGTCGCCGTGCAGCAGCACCGGCTCCCGCTGGGTGGCGACCAGGTCCCGAAGCGTCTCGACGGCCAGGTCGAGCAACGGTCGTTCGAACGGTGCCATCTGTTCGACGTGGCGTAGCGGCATCGACCCGGCCCAGCGGGTCGCCTCCTCGGCGACCGTCACGAACCCGGCGGGGGCGGGGCGCCAGAGCCGTCGCATCACGCCGGCGGCGATCTCGTTCGCCTCGGGCTCGTCGCGGATGTCGAGCAGCGAGGCCCCCGGCATCGCCCGCTCCAGTAGCTGGGCACCACCCGGGTCGTCGTCGAGTAGCCGCACCATCCCGTCGCCGCCCGCCTCGCCGATCGCTCGAGTCTGGTCCGCGAACCACCCGTCGGGATACCCGAGCTTCACCACCACCGGTTCGCTGCCGGCGCGATCGGCCGTCACGACGTAGCCGTTCGAGCTGCCCGTGAACACCTCGCCGAGTTGGAGCGACCAGCGGGCCTTGAGCTCCCGGAGGAAGCGCGGCACGCGGCGTACCCAGGGCTCGGCGTCGGGTCCGATCCGGGCGCGGGTGGACGCTTTGAAGTCGTCGAGCGGGCTACTCATGGTGACCGAGCCTAGTGCCCGGCCGCCCGCCCCGGCCCTAGGCCGCGTGCCGACGCCGGCGTCGGCTCGTGACCGACCTGTGAAATGGTCCCATCGCCCTATGCGCTGGAACCCCTCCATTACCCGAAATCAGGTAGTGACCGACGAACCTCAGGAGGGGTGAGATCGATGCGGCAGTGGGAACTCTTCGGCATCACAGATACGGTGCCGACCCCGCCTCCACCTCGGAAGCGGTTCCAGGGCGCCGAGACGATCGCGGCGGTAGCCGCAGGGAGGCCGGTGTTCTTCTGGACCACCGACACCGCCTTGCGACTGCGCACCGTGACCGGAGCGGCGACCCAGATCATCGGAGTCCCGTTCTCCAAGTGCGAAGGCCGGGGCTTGCTCGAACTGTTCGGGATGGAAGGTCCCAACCTGGAGATCCTGGAGGCCCACGTGGCCGCGCTGAATGGGGAGACCATGGGGTTCACGCTCCGTGGGGAGCGCGGAACCGTGCGATGCGAGGTGGCGCCGACGCATGACGTGATCGATCGCGTCACCGGCACCTTCTGCCTCGCGATGGAGGTCGAGGACATCGACGTGCGCGATCCCGAGTCGCGCCCGCTCGACGTCGCGTACGCCGCGTAGCCGCGCGGTCAGGCGCGGAACGACGCGGCGGTCTCGATCACCCGTCCGATTTCGTCGGGGCCGAGCGTCGCGGACAGCGTCCACAATTCATACCCGCTGGGTGGCAGCCAGACCCCGCCGGCGAGCATGTGGTGGAAGAAGCGGGCGAACCGCCCGTGGTCCGCGGCGGTGGCCCCGGCGAAGTCGGCGATCGCCTCGCCGGCTTCGCCGGTGAAGAACACGCTGAAGAGCGACCCCGCTCGGTTGATCGTCACCGGGATCCCTGCGTCCGCGAATCCGTCGGCCAGACCCCCGATCAAGGCGTCGGCGGCGGACTCCAGGTGCGGGTACGGATCCAACGTTCGCGCCAGGTCGAGCGCCGCGATCCCGGCGGCGACCGCGACCGGGTTCCCGCTCAGCGTCCCAGCCTGGTACACCGGCCCGCTCGGCGCGAGCTGGGCCATCACGTCGCGCCGCCCTCCGAACGCCGCGCACGGGAACCCGCCACCCATCACCTTGCCGAGGGCGGTGAGGTCGGGCGTCACGCCGTAATGGGTCTGTGCGCCGCCGTACGCGATACGGAACCCGGTGATCACCTCGTCGAACAAGAGCAGCGCGCCGTGCGCGTCGCAGACCGCGCGGAGCCCCTCGAGGAACCCGGGTGCCGGCGGCACGACGCCCATATTCGCGGCCACGGGCTCCACGGCCACCACAGCGATGTCGCGCCCGCGCTCGGAGAACACGGCCCGTACCGCCTCGAGATCGTTGAACGGCGCGGTGATCGTGTCCTTCGCGGCGCCCTCGGTCACCCCCGGCGACGACGGGATGCCGAGCGTCGCGAGCCCGCTCCCGCCGCCCTTCGCGAGCAGCGAGTCGGAGTGACCGTGGTAGCAGCCCTCGAACTTGAGGAGCAGATCGCGGCCGGTGGCGCCCCGTGCGAGCCGGATCGCGCTCATCGCGGCCTCGGTGCCGCTCGAGACAAGGCGCACCTGGTCGATCGAGGGCACGGCATCGACGATGCGTTCGGCGAGCTCGACCTCGCCCTCGGTGGGCGCGCCGAACGTCGTGCCGTTGGACGCCGCCCGGCGCGCCGACTCGACGATCGCCGGGTGCGCATGGCCGAAGAGCAGCGCGCCCCACGACTGCACCAAGTCCACGTAACGGTTCCCATCGGCGTCGACGATCCATGGGCCCTCGCCTCGGGCCGCGAACCGTGGCGTGCCACCGACACCGCCGAACGCACGAACCGGGGAATCCACCCCGCCCGGGATCACCTCGGTCGCACGCGTGAAGAGATCGTCGGACCGGGTCATGCCTGTGTGGTGACGGCGTGCGTCGGGCACTGCGGCATCAGTCCGCCTCTCCCAGCCACCTCGCGGCGTCCTTCGCGTGGTAGGTGAGCACGAGGTCGGCGCCCGCCCGCCGGATCGAGGTCAGCACCTCGAGCACGACGCGTCGCTCGTCGATCCAGCCGTTGGCCGCGGCGGCTTTGATCATCGAATACTCGCCGCTCACGTGATACGCGGCCATCGGGAAGCGCGTCTCGTCTTTCGCGCGGCGCACGATGTCGAGGTAGGGGAGCGCGGGCTTCACCATGACGATATCGGCGCCCTGCTCGATATCGGCGCGGATCTCGCGCAGGGCCTCGTCCGCGTTCGCGACGTCCTGCTGGTACCCCTGCCGGTCGCCGAACGCCGGCGCCCCCTCGGCGGCCTCGCGGAACGGTCCGTACAGGGCGGAGGCGAACTTCGCGGCGTAGGCCATGATCGCCACGTCGGTATGCCCGGCGCCGTCGAGCGCTCCGCGGATCGCGCCCACCTGGCCGTCCATCATGCCGCTGGGTCCGACCATATGCGCACCGGCCTGAGCCTGGGCGAGCGCGATACGCGCGTACCGCTCGACCGTCGGATCGTTTTCGACCTCGCCGCGCTCGTTCAGCACGCCGCAATGGCCGTGGTCCGTGTACTCGTCGAGGCAGAGATCGGCGATCACGACCGCGTCTTCACCGAACTCCGCGCGGAGCGTGGCGATCGCGCGTTGCCCGATCCCCTCGGGGTTCCAGGCCTCGGCACCCTCTGCGTCCTTGTGCGCCGGCACCCCGAACAGCATGAAGGCGCGCACGCCGCGCTCGGCGATCTCGACCGCCTCCTTGCGCAGGGATCCGAGCGTGTGCTGGAGCTGGCCGGGCATCGAGGCGATCGGTATGGGATCGGCGATCCCATCCTTCACGAACAACGGCGCGATCAGTTGCCGCGGCTCGACGGTGGTCTCTTTCATCATCGCGCGCAAGGCGGGCGTGCGACGAAGGCGCCGAGGCCGGATCGGGAGTGTCATCGCGGCAGCGTACCGGCGTCGCGACGTGGAGTGCGAGCCGAGCGTGGCGTCAGCGCCCGCTCGACCGCGTCGGCGACGCCCATGAACGTATGCGGTTTCGCCACCGCATGCACCGTGAGGCCGTGGGCGCGCGCCTCCTTCGCGGTCACCGGGCCGATGCACACGACCTTCGGCGCGCCGCGCACCGCGCCGAGCGCGCCCACGAATCCACGCACGGTCGAGGCACTCGTGAAGGTGACGGCGTCGACGTCGCCCGCGGCCAAGGCATCGCGCGCCTCGAGAGGCAGCGAGCGCGGCATCCGGGTGCGGTACGCGTCGACGCGCTCGGGCGCCCAGCCTTTCGCGGCGAGCGCGTCCTCCAGCCCCTCGGGCGCGATGTCGGCGCGAGCGCAGAGCACGCGCCCGATCCCCTTCGGGAACGCGTGCGCAAGCCCGACCGTGGTGAACGTCGACGGCTGCAGGTCGACGTCGCGCCCCGACCACGAACGGAACGCGGCCGCCGTTCCTTCGCCGATCACGGCGACCCTCGCTCGGACGTCCGCCGGCTCCACGCGGGACGCCAGCATCTCGACGGTCGCTCGACTCGTGATCGTGATCCAGGTGAAGCGTCCGGCCGCAAGGTCCCGCAGACCCCGCGTCAGCGCAGCGGAACGGACGGGGACGATCTCGATCGCCGGCGCGACGATCGTGCGCGCGCCACGACGTTCGAGCCGTTCGACGAGGGACGCGGACTGATCCGCTGGGCGGGTGACGAGGATCGTGCATCCCTCGAGCGGCTCGCGCCGCGACCGTCGCGGTGCGACCGTCGGGCTCATCCGGCGCCGACCTCGGCGAGGATCTCCTCGGCGCCCGCGGCGATCAGGGCGCGCGCCGCCAGCGCCGCCACGTCCTCCGGCGTGCCGGCCGTCTCGTCCACGCGCAGGACGAGGGCGCCGTCGGGCGTGGCGATCATCGCGATCAGGCGTACGGCATCGCCGTCGACCGTGGCGAACGCCCCGAGGGGGAGCGCGCAGCCGCCGCCGAGGCGCCACATCAAGGACCGCTCCGCGTCGAGTGCCAGGTGAGAAATCCGGTGATCCAGGGGCGCGAGCGCCTCCATCGTGCGGTCGTCGTCGTCACGGCACTGCAGGGCCAGGCACCCCTGGCCCGGGGCGGGCACCATCTCGGCCGCCTCCAGCGGCCGTGCGTGCGCCGGCTCGATCCCGAGGCGCGAGAGTCCGGCGGCGGCGAGCACGGCGGCGTCGACCTCGCCGTCGGCGAGCTTGCGCAGCCGGGTGTCGACGTTGCCCCGCAAGGGGGCGACCGACAGACCGGGGAACGCGGCGAGCAGCTGGGCCCGGCGCCGCAGGCTCGAGGTGCCGATCACGGCATTGGGTTTCAAGCGTGCATCCCGCGTGATCAGCACGTCGCGGGGATCGGCGCGCTCGGGCACCGCCCCGATCACGAATCCGTCGTCATCCTCGGCGGGGAGGTCTTTGGCCGAGTGCACGGCGAGGTCGATCTCGCCGGCCTCGAGCGCGTCGAGGATCGTGTCGATCCACAGGCCTTTCAGGCCTTGGGGCGAGGCATCGGGCGCCGCGCCCTCATCGCCCGAGGTCTTCATCGGCACGATCTCGGCGGACGTTCCGTGCGCGCCGAGACGCGCGGCGACCTCTTCGGCCTGGGCGAGGGCCAACGCCGAGCGCCTGGTGCCGATTCGGAGCGTGGTCACTCCGCCTCGAGATCGATGCCGAGCAACTCGGCGAGCACCCGGGCATGCAGGCCGTCGGCACTGGGCTCCGACCGTTCCTTCAGCTCGACGATCGGGTCGTGCAGGAGCTTGGCCACGATGCCTCGGGCGAGGTGCTCGACCGCGTCACGTTCGTCGGTGGTCAGGCTCGCGAGCCGCGAGGCCTGTCGATCCAGCTCGGTCTTCATGACGTCGTCGCCACGGGTTCGGATCGCACGGATCAAGGGCGCGAGATCGTCGGCACGGCGCCGTACGGCGTAGCGGTGGACCTCCTCTGCGACGAGTTCGTGCGCCCGCACGATGTCGCCGGCGGTGGAGGGATCGTGAGCCGCCAGGCGCTCCCAGAGCGACACGATGTCGATCACGTGCGCCCCTTCGAGGTACGCCGCTTCCGGTTCGACGTCGCGCGGGACCGCCAGGTCCAAGAGCACGAGGGGCCGCCCGGAGCGCTCGGTCATGGCGTGCGCGACCTGGTCACGCCGCAGCACGATCCCGGCCGCACCGGTCGCGCTCACCACCAGGTCGGCGTGGTCGAGTGCGGCCGGGAGGGCAGCGAGGTCGCCGTGAGCCGTGTCGGTGCGTTCGGCGAGCGCCCGGGCATGCTCGAGCGAACGATTCAGGATCCGGACCGGGCCGACGCCACGCTGCCGGAGGTGCTTGACCGCGAGCGCGGCCATCTGGCCGGCTCCCACCACCACGACGTCGCGGCCGGCGAGACCCCCGAGCACTTCGTCGGCGAGGTCGGCGCCCAGCGCGACGAACGCATCGGGCGCGGCGCCGAGCGAGGTTTCCTGGCGCACCCGTCGGCCCGCTCGCCCGGCGGCATGGAACAGACCGGTGAGCGCGGGTCCTGCCGCGTGCTCGGTGTCGGCTCGACGGAGCGCCTCACGAACCTGGGCGTAGACCTGCGTCTCGCCGAGCACCATCGAGTCGAGTCCGGCCGCGACGGCGAAGAGATGCTCGGCGGCATCGCCTTCCCAATGGGAGTAGAGGGGCTCGGCCAAGTCCTCGGCGGGCACGCCTCGGGTTTCGGTGAGCACGCGCTTGCATGCGAGGAACCCGGCGTGGTAGCTCGGCACGCTCGCGGTGATCTCGACGCGGTTGCACGTCGACAGGATCACCGCCTCATCGATCCCATCCAGGTCCAGGGCGTGTCGGTATGCCTTGGCGAGGTCGTCGTCGGTGAAGGCGAGCCGCTCCAGCAGCTCGATCGGCGCGCGACGGAAGGAGATCCCGAGGGTGAGGATGGCCATGACAGGTAGGCCAGGAAGTCTAGTCGGCCTCGGGTCGGTCCCAACACCCCCCGATGATCGGGGCCGAGACCGCCAGGTACGCCCTCGTCGGGTTGGCCCTCCTGGCCATGGTCGCGGCGCCGATCGCCTATCTGCCGGCGTGACCCTCGAACCGGAGTGGGTCGAACGGCGCGGGGTCGAACGGCGGCTCCTCGCCCGCCAGCTGGGCGGCGAGCAGTTCGGCCGTCCCCGCCCCGAGGATCACCCCTTCGGACCCGTGACCGGTCGCCACGAACAGCCCATCGCGCACCTGGCCGATGAACGGACGTTCGTCGGGGCTCAGCGGGCGAACGCCCCACCACGACGAACGCACGTGGGCTTCCTCGAGCGCCGGCACGATGCCGATGGCCGCGCCCAGCAGCCGGCGGACGACTGAGGCGTCGTCGGGCTCGGGGGCGAGCCAGGTCTGACGAGACGACCCGATCACGACGGTGCCGTCGCGGTGCGGATGAAGGATGGGTCCGAGGACGTCGGGGGGGAATCCCTCGGCCGCGATCTCGCCGGCGGTGGGAAGCCCCGAAGGCGTTCCCTGGCGGAGGGCGGTGTGGGCCGCGACGGCCTCGACGAGGTGGCGGACGAGCCCGGGCCGAGGCGCGACCCGCACGAGCCACCCGCGCGCGCCCACCACCGGTATCGAGGCGCCGATAGGGTCGAGCAGCCGCGTCGACCAAGGTCCCCCTGCGACGATCGTGACGCCTGCCTCGATCACGCCGTCGTCCGTGACCGCCCCCACGATGCGATCGCCCCGGCGCGCCAAGCCCCGGGCGTTCGTGTGGTGGCGGATCTCCGCGCCTCGCTCGCGTGCGGCCAACGCCATCGCCACCGTGAGCGCGCCCGGATCGAGCCGGTGCCCGTGATGCACGAGCCAGGCCCCCGCCGGGTCACACGCCACGCTCGGTTCCGCGTCCGCCAAGCCCTCGGCGTCGAGCTCGTCCACGCGGGTCCCGGCGCGCTCAGCGACGCCGACCGCATGACGGGCCGCGCCGAGCTCGTCGGCGGTCCGCGCAACCATGACGAGACCGATCGGCTCGGGGTCGAGTTGCACGTCGATCGGGGATGAAGGTGCGAGCGAGAGATATCGCTCGAGGCTCCGTTGGGCCATGGGGACCGTCACGTCGTCCTCGGGCAGCACCCAGAGGCCCTGGTTCCGGCCCGAGGCGTGTGCCGCGAGCTCGTCACGCTCCACCAAAGTGACGTCGGCGCCCCGGTGGGCGAGCTCCGAGGCGCAAGCGGCCCCTATCACGCCGCCGCCGATGATCAGCACGTCGGTCATGTCGGGGAGCCTATCGAGCGCCGAGCCGCGCGATCGTGCCGGGGTGCGGGCGGAGCGTCGCCGGTCACCCGGGTCGCGGTTCCATAGAATCGTCGGCGGAGACGTGCCTGAGAGGCCGAAAGGAGCCGCCTGCTAAGCGGTTAAGGGGATAAAACTCCTTCCCGGGTTCGAATCCCGGCGTCTCCGCCGGATCGACGTGATCACGTGGGCTACCCCTCGTCGTGCGCCTGGCCGTGGCTGTCGTGCCAGGCCGTGTGGGTGTAGGTGTTGGCGACGGCCGCTCCGCATCGGATACAGGTGTGTGTCTTCGACCCGTTGAGCGGGACGTAGCCGGGGTGACGACCGCGCGAGGGCCGGTACAGAGCCCTGGCTATCGCCTCCCGGAAGCGGGTCTCCATCTCAATGACGGTCATCGGTGGTCACTCCCTCGACTGCGCGGTCCCTCGTATTGTGCCAGCGCGCCCCGTTAGGCGCCGTCACGGTCTCAGCCGACCCGCCCCACGGACAGCGCACGCACGATCGCGTCTTCGATCGCCATCGCCGTCCCCTTGTCGAGCCCGCGCGAGATTACCGAGAAGGCGACCCGGGTGCCGCTCGCGTCCGTAACGTACCCGGACAGCGACGAGACCGGTGTCTCGAACAGGGTGCCGGTTTTCGCGCGGACGGGGATCCCGACCAGACGGCCACCGAGCGTTCCTTCGCCGGCGGGGGGCAAGGAGTCGTCGAGCGAGGGGCCCCAGGGCTCGTCCTGGGCGAGCAGGAGCAGGGTCGTGAGTCCCTGCGCGGAGACCAGATCTTGGTGAGAGAGGCCTGAGCCGTCCCGTACCTGGGCGGTCACGCCGCGCTCGGCCGCCCATGCCGCGACCGCATCGGCTCCCGTCGCGGTCGAGCCGACGCCACCCCCCGACGCCGCGCCGATCGCCTTCAAGAAGGTCTCTGCGTAGAAGTTCACCGACCCGTGGTTCTGGACGGCCAGGAGGTCGCGGAGCGGCCGCGACCCGATCCGCGCGACCGTGTGGAGCCCCGGGGGCGCCTCGCCGGTCGAAGTTTCCGCCTGCACGTCGATGCCCGAGGCGCGCAACGAGGCCGTGATCGATGCGGCGGCAGCCTCCTCGGGCGAGCCGCTCCCGGTGTTCCCGTCGAAGGCCAGTGCCGTGGTCCGGGTGACGTAGCTGCGGGACAACCCGGGCACCCACCCGGGCGCCCACCATTCCCTCGTGAACGCCGCGGTGTCGCCGATCACCCCGCCACCGATGCGAGTGACCCCGGCCGCGTCGAGCCGGGCGGCGAGACGGGCCATCGAGCTCGCGTCGAGCTCGGGGTCACCCGATCCCACCAGCCAGAGGTCGCCGCGGAGCACGCCGTCCTTCGGGGGCCTGCGTGCCGCCACGATCGTGGGGAATCGATGCCTCGGCCCGAAGATGTCGAGCGCCGCCATCGAGGTGAGCAGCTTCTGGTTCGACGCGGGGATCCGCCGCACCGCTCCGGCGTGCACGTACCTGATGGTGTCGTGTACGCCGATCGCGACGGAGACCTCCCGGCCAGATACCGCCTGTTCGATCGCGCGTGTCCAGTCCGCGACGACGAGGCGTTCCTCGACGGTGGGGATCGGCGTCGGGATCGAGCGATCGGGCGAGGGCGCGGGGGACCCGGTCCGGCCGAGGGGAACGGGATGACTCGGCGTCACCTGTCGTTGGGTTGCGCCGGTGCACGACGAGGTCAGTGCGGCAAGCGCGATCGCGGCGGCGAGCAGCCGCCGGGGGCCGAGTGCGTCCATCCGTTACATCCTGGCTCCGCCGAGGTCGTGCGTCAGCCGTATCTCACGGTATTCGTGCCGAAACTCTGGTTTCGGCCGATCCCCGTGGTTGCCTTCCGCCGTACACCGATACGCACGTAGGGCTATCAGGGTAGGTTGTTCGAAGAGGTCGGCTCTCGGGAGACGGGGCGCAGAGTCGGGGTTACGCACGTATGCGGTCCACCGTCTCGGGTCGCCAGCCTCGCGGGTCAGCCGTTCATGCCGGTCCCCGGCGTCGTCGAGCTCGTGGATGAGGCCCCTGCTAACATCGCAAGTCCTGCGCCCCTAGCTCAGTCCGGATAGAGCGTCTGACTACGGATCAGAAGGTCGGGGGTTCGAATCCCTCGGGGCGCGCCAGGAAGGGGACCCCTGAAACCGTCTCGCTGCACGCCGCACGCGAGACGATCGTGCGCGAGAATCTCGCACGTGGAGACCCCGACGCAAGCCCTGCACCGGCTGACGTCGTACGAGCCCGGCCGCGACTGGGACGAACCCGTCGACGACCCTCGCGTGCTGCGCGGTCTCGAGGTCAACGACCTGGATCGCCTCCCATGGTTCTACAAGCGGTACCTATCGCCTCTGCCTCGGATCCCGCTTCCTCGCGACCTACCCTCCACCCTGTCCCCGGCCGTCGCGGGGCTCGCGGGCACCGCAGAGGTGGCCCCCGTTGAGCTCGACCTGCCGCAGCTCTCCCGGCTGCTGCATCTGTCGGCGGGGGTCGTTCGGACGATGGCGCGTCCCTACGGAACCTGGCTGTTCCGCGCAGCCGGCTCCGCGGGTGGCCGCTTCCCCTTGGAGGTGTATGTCGCCGTGCCCGACGGCAAGGCCGTGCCCGCGGGCGTGCATTGGTACGACCCGCTCGACCACACCCTCGTGCAGGTCGGGCCGCCGCCACGCGGGGGTGCGCCCGCCCTCGTCGTCACCGGCGTCCCGTGGCGTACCGGCTGGCGCTATCGCGAGCGCGGGTATCGACACATCTATTGGGATGCCGGCACCATGCTTGCTCAGCTGCTCGCGGTGGCCGACTCCGCGGGGCTCGGCGCGCGGCTGTACAGCCGCTTCCCGGACGCGGCAGTGACCGCGCTCGTCGGCGCGGATGGCGTGCATGAGTGGCCCGTGGCGGTGGTCGCCCTCGGCGATGGCGGACCTGCGATCGGGGCGACGGGTCCGGCCGCCGCCGGCGACGTCGACGCAGCACCGGTGGTCTTCCCGCTCGTCACGTCCGCACAGCGGGCGGGCGACCACGAGACGATCGGACCGCCGTGGGAACGCGGTGGGCCGGTCGATGTGAAGGTTGGGACCGGCGACCCGATCGAGACGGTCGTGCTCGCGCGCGGGTCGCAGCGCCGCATGGATCCCACCCGCGGCCTGTCGGACCGCCTGCTGCGCGCGAGCATGAGCGTGGCGCTCCGCGGCGTCGACCTTCCGCATTCCGTCGTCGTGCATGACGTCGAAGGACTGGCGCCGGGTGTCTACCGCTGGCCGGACCTCTCGACCCCGGCGCACCCCGGGCCGATGCGAGACGAGATGTACCGAGTGTGCCTCGAGCAAGGTCTCGCTCGTGATGCGGCGTTCGTCGTGATCGCCGCGACCGACGTCGCCGCGCTCGACGACCGGGCGTATCGCGATGCCCAGCTGGCTGCCGGCCTGGTCGAGGGCAGGCTGCATCTGCTCGCGTACGCGCTCGGCGCGAGTGCATCCGGGATGACGTTCATCGACAGCGAGGTGCCCGCGCTGCTGGGCGAGCCGCTGGATGCCCTGCTGTTCACCTGCGTCGGCGTGCCGGAATACGTGTCGGCGGCCGGCGGCTCGCCCGGTGCGCCGACCGCCATCCGTAAGGTGATGGAACGGTGACGCTGCCGCGATGGACCGTCCAGCCTGAACGACGCACAGACCGGGCCGCGGCGGCATGACGGCGGACCCGGGTCGCGGCGCGCCTCTTCGCTCGCACCGGCACCCGCTCTGGCGGAAGGCTCCCGGTCGCCTGTTCCATCACCCCGTCTCGTTCACGGCCCTCGCGATCGGCGCGCTGCTCGTGGTGATCTCGGCAGCCGCGTACCCCTTCTTCGTGTCGGCGTCGCAGAGCGAGCTCCTCACGTCCGGGATCCATGCGCCGACCGTCTCCCGCTACGCGGCCGGCCTCACGTATCGCAGCACGCTGATCCCGCTCGACGAGAAGGGCCCGGACGGGGGGCCGCTGTACCAGGAACGAGGGACCGCGTTCGCGGACGCGGCTGCCGCGTCGCCTCAGCTCGATCCGGTCGTCGCCGGGATCTTCGGTGCTTCGGTGGAGGTCACGCTGCCCGGCGGTGTGGTGCCCGCGTCCGGCGAGGTGAGCGGCCGGCTCTTCGCCGGCGACGGGGCGCTCGATCATCTTCGAGTGATCTCCGGAGCCGAGGGCGACGGTGTCTGGTTGCCCGACATCATCGCCGAGCCCGCAGGGGTGGGGCCAGGCGACACCGTGGAGCTGCGGCTGCACGGTGTCGCCGTGCCTGTCACCGTCGACGGGGTGTATCGCGGGCTCTACTCGCTCCCCTCCGTCGGGTACTTCCAGCCCTTCAACGACGACTTCTATCCGGCGGGCTGCTTCGAGTGCCCGGTCCCGCCGCAGCCGATCGTCATGGATCCCGCGCAGCTGCTGCGGATCGCGACCTCGCTGGGAGAGCACGTCGCCACGTTCGCGTGGCAGGCGCCGGTCCGGGCATCGCCACCGCTCACGATGGAGCAGGCCCGCGCGGTCAGCCGGTTCGCCGAGAACCTCCTGGCGCGGATGGAGCGCCATGGTACGCCTCTGGGACAGGCGGCCCGATGCTGCGGCTTCTGGCGCTACCCCGGCGGCGGGTTCGTCCCCGCCGAGAACGTGTTCCGCACGGCGATGCCCGACATCGTGAAGACGGTCGAGGGGCGCAGCGCCGCGAGCCAGGCCCCGATCCTCGTGCTCTCGGTCGCGGCGCTCGTGATCGCGATGGCGGTGGTTGCCGCCGCCGCGGCGTTCTCGTTCGCCTCGCGGAGGGTCGAGGCCGGCGTGCTGACCGCCCGCGGCTGGGGACCTGGTGCGGTGTCCGTCAAGAGCGCGCTCGAGTCGCTCGCGCCGATCCTGGTCGGGGCGGTGGCCGGGTTCCTCGGCGCCGCTGCGTTGATCGCGCTCGTGGGACCGAACGGACAGGTCGACGCCGCCGCCCAGATGCGAGCGCTCCGCGCGTCGGCGCTCGCGACGATCGTGGCCATCGCGGTGGTCGCGATCGTCTCGGGGGCGTCGTACGTGGCACGACACGAGCGGCGCGAACGCGTCGCCCGGGCCGTCCTCTGGGTGCCGTGGGAGCTGCTCGGGTTCGGCGTCGCCTCGTTGCTCTACCGTCGCCTCGAGATCCAGGGCGGCCTGGTCGAGTCGGGCGGGCTGCTGCGTCCCGGCGCGGCCGTGTTCCTCTTCCCGCTCGCGTTGTCGCTGGGCGTCGGGATCCTGGCGGCTCGCGTGATGGTCTTCGCGCTCACCCGTCAACGGACAGCTGGGCGTCGCACGGGCATCTCCGCGTGGTTCATGGCGGAGCGCCGGCTCTCCTCGTCGTCGCGGCTGACCGCGCTCTTCCTGGTGGCCTCAACGATGTCGCTCGCCGTGTTCGCCTCGGCGCAGGCGATGGCGTCGTCGCTCCGTGCGACCGTCGACGCGAAGGCGGGCGTGTTCGTGGGGAGCGACGTCCAGGTCCGCATCGGGCTCCTGTCGGAGCCCGATGCCGCCGGCTATCCGTTCCCCGTGACGAGCGCGTCCCGGGTACGGGACGCCGGTGCGATCGGGGGAACGGAACAGCGCTTCGACCTGGTGGCCGTCGACCCGGCCACGCTCGAGGGCGCGGCCTTCTGGGACGAGGCGTTCTCCGCCGAGCCTCTCGGGACCTTGTTGGACCGGCTCGCTCCGCCTGCGCCCGGCGCTCCGTTGCCGATCGTCGTGTCGAACGGCGAGGGGCTGTCCTTCGACACGATCGACCTCGCGAACCAGCACGTGCCCGTCGAGATCACCGGGCGAACATCGAGCTTCCCCGGGACGTCGTCCGAGGACCGGCCGCTGGTCGTGGTCTCCCGTGATGTCCTCGAGACGTACTTCCATACCGGGGGCCAGCCCAACCCACTGAACGTCGCCCAGGGGGCCACGGAGCTCTGGATCCGCGGCCCCGCGTCCGAGGTGCTGGCGACGGTCGCAGAGCTGGGCGTTCTCCCACTGACGACCCTCACGGCCGACGACGTGAAGGACATCCCGTTCATCGATGCCGCGATCGGCACCTTCGTGATGCTGAACATCCTCGGGATCGCCGCGCTCGCGCTCGTCCTCGTGGTTGCGGTCGTCTACCTACAGGCGCGGCAGCGCGCCCGCGTGCTGGGCGCCGCGTTGTCGGCACGCATGGGTATGTCGAGTGCCTTGCTTCGTCGTTCGCTCGTCGTCGAGCTCGGGGTGGTGCTCGGGATCGCGCTCGTGATCGGCGGGCTCGTGGGGATCATCTCGGTGGGGGTGGTCGTGCCGACGCTCGACCCGCTCCCGACGGTGCCGCCAGATCCGCTGATCCTTCGGCCGTGGTGGGCGCTGGCGGCCGCCGGGCTCGCGCTCACCGTCGCCTCGCTGATCGGTGGCGCGTTGGCCGCTCGTGCCGCCCGCGGCGTGTCCCTGGGGGAGGTGATGCGCGCTGCCGAGTGACACACCCGCTGACGCGGTCCGGCTCGAGCACATGGATCGGATCTATCGCTCGCCGAGCGGCGAGGTTCGGGCGCTCCAAGACGTGACGGCGTCGATCCCCGCAGGTGTCGTCACCGCGCTCGTCGGCCCTTCCGGCAGCGGGAAGTCTTCGCTGCTGCGATTGATCGCCGGACTCGACGTGCCCACGGCCGGCCGGATCACGGTACAGGGCCATGAGATCGGACGTGCGTCCGCACGCGAGCGGCGACGCCTGCGTCACGGCCCGGTCGCGTACGTGTACCAGCGTCCCTCCGACAACTTCATCGACCACCTCACCGTCGGCGAGCACCTGGACCTGGCCTCTCGCGGGGGCGCGACGGGCGTCGATGGCGCCGAGCTGCTCGATGCGCTGGGGATCGGCGGCCGTGGCGACCACCTGCCCGACGAGCTTTCCGGCGGGGAACAGCAGCGCGCGGCATTCGCCCAGGCGCTCGCGACCGGGGCCAGGCTCGTGATCGCCGACGAGCCCACCGCCGAGCTCGACTCGATCTCGGCCGGGGGTGTCCTCGAGCGGATCCGGACGCTGTCGGACCGCGGGATCGGATTCGTGATCGGCACCCACGACCCCGACGTGATGGCGATCGCGCACGGACGGCTCGAGCTCGAGCACGGCCGCGTGAAGGGCTCCCACCCCGATGAGCACCCCGCCGATCTCGCCCCCATGTCGCCGATCCGATGGCCCGGCCACGACACACCCGCCTGGCTCGAGAGCGAGGTACGCGAGCTCGTGGTCGGCCTCGATGCCGTGTCGAGGTCCTTCCCCCATGGCGACGAGGTCGTGCACGCGGTACGCGAGGTGACCCTCGAGCTCAGGTCGGGAGAGATGGTCGGGCTCGTCGGCCGTTCCGGCTCCGGGAAGACCACCCTGCTCAACCTCGTGGCCGGCTGGGAGATGCCCGACGCCGGGGCCGTGGACGTCCCGGGCGGGACGGCACCTTCGTGGTCGGACCTCGCGGTCGTGCCGCAGCGCCTCGGCCTGATGGACGAGTTCTCGGTCGAGGAGAACGTCCGGTACCCGGCACGCCTCGCCGGGACGCTCGCGGAGATGGCCGGGCTCGCCGGCGACCTGATCGAGCGCCTCGGCCTCGCCGACCTCCGGAGGCGCTATCCGAAGGAGACCTCTCTCGGGGAACAGCAGCGCACCGCGCTCGCGCGGGCCTTGGCGCTCGCCCCGCGTGTCCTGATCGCCGACGAACCCACCGCGCACCAGGATGCGGGGTGGGCCGCGCGGATGGTCGACGTGATGCGCGATGCGACGACGACCGGCACCACCTGCCTTATCGCCACCCACGACCGTGAGCTCGCGCCGACGCTCGACCGGATCGTGTCGATGGCCGACGGACGGATCGTGACCCGCGCGTGATCGGGACGTGACCCTCGGTGTTCGCGCCACGGTGGCACTGGCACCTATCCTCGGCGGGTGACCGAGCCCCCCGTGGTTCTCAGCGCCCTCGTCGACCGCGTCGGCGCGCTCCGCCCGCTGCGGTTCCCCGACTTCCGCCGCCTGTGGATCGGGACGACGGTCTCCTTGATCGGCGACGGGATCTACATCGTCGCGATGGCGCTGCAGGTGCTCGAGCTCGACAACCGCGCGGGCACGCTCGCGATGGTCGGCATCGCGTGGTCGGTCCCGCAGTTCGTGCTGCTCCTCGCGAGCGGCGCCCTCTCCGACCGGCTCGACCGCCGCCACCTGATGATCGCCGGAGACCTGATCCGCCTCTCCGCCGTGAGCACGATCGGCGCGCTCTCGATCACGGGAGCGCTAACCGTGCCGGTCCTGATCGGGCTCGTGGTGGTCTATGGAGCCGGGCAGGCGCTCTTCGGCCCGTCGTTCTCGGCGATCGTGCCGTCGATCGTGCCCGCGGACGTCCTCATGGAAGCGAATGCGCTCGGGCAGATCGTCCGCCCGGCCTCGATGATGTTGATCGGCCCGCTGATCGGCGGCCTCATCACTGGCACCGCCGGTCCCGGCTGGGCATTCGTGGCCGACGGCGGCACGTTCCTCTGGTCGGCCTTCATGATCCTGCGGATCCACGCCCGCACCGCGCCCGATCCGGCCGACCGCGAGCCCGACGCGTCGCTGTGGCGCGAGGTGAAGGAAGGGCTCGGCTACGTCGCGAGCCAGCGCTGGCTGCTGGTCGGGATGTTCGGGGCGACGCTCAGCCTCCTCGCGGTGTGGGGACCCTGGGAGACGCTCGTCCCGTTCATCGTGAAGAACGACCTCGTGACCGACCACTCGAAGGAGGGCATCGCGCTCGGTCTCGTGTACGGCGCAGGGGGCGTCGGCGCCGTCGCGGCGGGGCTCTACCTGGGCCAGCGCGCACGCCTTCCGCGCCGGCCGATCACGCTCCTCTACGTCTCGTGGGCGCTCGGGATGTTCATGACGAGCTTCTTCGGGTTCGTCGGTGCGGTCTGGCAGGCGATGATCGTCGCCTTCGTGGCCGAGGCCTCGATCGCGGTGCTGGTTGTGATCTGGCTCACGTTGCTGCAGCGCCTGGTCCCCAAGGAGCTCCTGGGGCGCGTGTCGAGCCTGGATTGGATGATCACGATCGCCGGACTCCCGATCTCGTTCGCCCTCGTCGGACCGCTCGCCGACAGGTTCGGGGCCGACATGACCCTGATCGGCGCCGGGATCCTCGGTGGCACGATCACGGTGCTACTGATGTTCCTGCCGGGCGCCCGCGACCCCGAGCGTGACGGATCGCTCGACGAGGTACCTGGCGCCGGTTCGCCCGCGTTGGGCGAGCGTTCACCTCCGCCGACGTAGAATCCCTGCTTATGGAGTACACCCACGTCGGCCACCTGGGCCTCGTCGTCAGCCGTCTCTGCCTGGGCACGATGAACTTCGGGCCGCACACCGACGAGGGCGAGTCGCACACCCTGATGGACTCGGCGCTCTCGCACGGGATCAACTTCTTCGACACCGCGAACGTCTACGGCCGCCATCTCGGGGTGGGCGCCACCGAGGACATCATCGGGCGGTGGTTCGCCAAGGGGAGTGGGCGGCGCGACAAGGTGGTGCTGGCCACCAAGGTCTACGGCACGATGGGCGAGTGGCCGAACGAGGCCCGCCTGTCCAAGCTCGCGATCCGCAAAGCGTGCGAGGCATCACTCAAGCGTCTGCGCACGGACCACATCGACCTGTATCAGATGCATCACATCGACCGCGACGCCTGGTGGGACGAGATCTGGGAAGCCTTCGAGCAGCTCAAGCGCGAGGGCAAGGTGTTGTACGTGGGCTCGTCGAACTTCGCGGGCTGGCACATCGCGCGCGCGAACGAGATCGCGAACTGGCGGCACTCGCTCGGGCTCGCGTCCGAGCAGTCGCTCTACAACCTGACCGCCCGCACGATCGAGCTCGAGGTGATCCCTGCGATCCAGGAGTACGGGATGGGGCTGATCCCGTGGAGCCCGCTTTCGGGCGGCCTCCTCGCCGGCGCGTTGCAGAAGGTCGAGCAGGGTTGGCGCCGCGGCCAGGAGTACATGACCGGCGAGATCGAGGCGCACCGGGAGCAGCTCACCCGCTGGGAAGCCCTCTGCGATGAGATGGGCGAGCGCCCGGCTGACGTCGCGCTGGCGTGGCTCCTGCACCAGCCCGCGGTCACAGCGCCGATCATCGGACCCCGGACCGAGGAGCAACTGCTCGGGTGCATGCGCGCCCTCGAGATCAAGCTCTCGGACGAGGCGCTCGGCAAGCTGGACGAGATCTTCCCCGGGCCAGGCGGCACGGCGCCCGAGGCCTACGCCTGGTAGCGCGCTACCCGGTCCAGGTCTCGTCGTGTCGCAGGGCCGACACCGGATGTCGATCGACCTTGGCTGTGGGGCGATCGGTCGGGACCGGCGTCTTGGGATACCCGAGCGAGATCAGGTAGTCGCAGCGCATCCCGTCGGGCAGGCCGAGGATGCGCCGGGCAGCCGCCTCGTCGTACACCGCGGCGTGGCACCCGCCGATCCCCATCTCCCACGCGGCGAGCAACATCGACTGCACGCACTGGCCCAGATCGAACGCGATCGACTCGCGCTCCCAATCGATCGAGCTGTCGGGCGTCACGAACGCGATCGCGACCGGTGCCTTCGCGAGATGGCCGGCGTAGTCGCCGACCCCAGCAAGCGCCGCCAGCCGGTCGGGCTCGCGCACCACGATGAACGCCCAACGCTGTTCGTTCTTCGAGCTCGGCGCTCGCCGCCCGGCTTCCAGGATCTTCGCGAGGCGCTTGGGTTCCACGGGCGTGCGCTTGAAGGTCCTGATCGCCCGCAGCGTCGCGATCGCCTTACCGGTCTTCATGGCCGGACGCTCACGGGAGGACCGGATCCTCGGGCGCCCCGTCGGCTGCGGTCTCGGCCTCCGGGACGATCACGACCGGATCGGCCGAGACCAACGCGTGCCGCGATCGCGCGACCGTGGCGACGTCCACCTCGGCGTGCAACGGAACGTCGTACCGCAACCGCAGCCAGAGGTCGCGAAGGAACCAGACGAGCAGCACGACCAGCAGCGGGTGGCCGATCGCGAGATCGACGTGCATCCAGTCCGGCAGCTGGAAGTTCTCGGTGGTGAGCTGCGAGGTGCACAACGCCAGGAACGCGATCTCGAGGGTGCGCCGCGGTACCTTCGGGAGCGCCCACGCCACCGGGAGCACCCAGGTGAAGTACCAAGGGAACAGGCTGGGTGAAAAGAGCATCATGACCAGGAGCGCCCAGCCCCAACTGCCCGCGAGGTACTCGACGCCTTGGCCCGAGGCCTTGCGTGAGACCTGCCGGGCTACCAGGAAGACGCCCGTGAGCAACGCGGCATACATCCCCAACCGAGCCACGACGATCCCCACCTGGCCCCCGGTGGGGCCGGCCACGAGCTTCCCGC
Source organism: Actinomycetota bacterium (assembly GCA_039933515.1). GTDB lineage: Bacteria > Actinomycetota > UBA4738 > UBA4738 > HRBIN12 > JAOUEA01. Next base: position 42,799 of record JBDTNY010000129.1, on the reverse strand, counting down.
CCGCCTCCAATATCCGCTCCAGCAGTTCGGGGGGAGCGATCCACGACGCGTGCTGCACGATCTGGACCATCCCGAGGGTCGGGTTCGTCGACTGCATGAACGGCAGCGCCGCGAACGCCGACACGACCGCGGCGAGCCCGATGTGGCCGGCCAGGGTTCGCGCGCGGCGCTCGGGGTCGGCGCGCGCCGCTACATAGATGATCAGCAGCAGCAAGGGGACTGCGGCCGACACCTTCACGAGGGCGCCGAAGGTCAGCATCGCAGTAGCGGGATACGGCCGATCCGTGGCGACGAAGTAGATCGCCGCGGCGATCGAGAGCATCACGAGCGCGTCGACGTGTCCTCCGCCTGCGGTATGGAACAGCACGACGGGATTGAGCCCGATGAAGGCGACGCCGTAGGCGGTCTTGTCCGGACGCACGTGCCGCATCAGGCGGTAGACGAACCACACCGATCCGAGGGTGGCGGCGAGCGCCAGCGCACGGAACGCGAAGATCGTCTGCGACAACGAATGGATCATGCCGGTGATCGCGGCGGCGAGCCAGACGAACACCGGGCCGTAGACCGAAGGTGTGTCTCGCCATCCTGGCCACAGATACCGGGCGACATCTGAAGTGGGGATGTCGGCGGGCGTCGTGACGTAGGGGTTCTGGTGGTACTGGGTGACGAGCCGGCCGTAGTACGTATAGCTGAAGACATCGCGCGACAGCAGCAACGGGAGCAGGAGCACGGCCGCCGAGTACGCGATCGTCAGCGTCACCACGGTGCGGACCGGGATCATGCCTCGCTCGCACGCGTACAGCACCAGCAGGAAGGCCACACCCGCGGCCATCATCGCCACGAACCCGAGGGCGATCAGGATGCCGTGCGGCAGACGGTTGATCCACAGGAGCCGCGCCAGGAGCCCCAAGGGTCCCGGCCCCGCTTCCTCCGGCAGCACAGGGTGGTACGGGGAGCCAGGGGTCGCCGCGATCAACGACACCACGACGACCGACACGACCGAGGCAAGGAGCGCTCGTCGCGGGGTCAACCATGTGTCGACGGTGCGGTGCACCGCGTCCAGGGGCTTATCCAGGGGCATGCCGTTCGAGGATACGGCAGCGGGGGTTCGGACGTATACCCGCCCCGATCAGGCGCGCACGGCGGCCTCGATCTCCCGGGCGGCGGCCCGGACCGCGAGCAGCTGCGGCCCCGCGGCAGCCCCGCCCACGCGGGAGATCGGTCCGGAGATCGATACCACCGCAAGCGGCTCGCCGTCCGGCGCGAGCGCGGGCGCGCTCACCGAGCCAACGCCGTCCTCCCGTTCGCCGGCGCTCGAGGCCCAGCCGCGCCGCCGCACGGTCGCGAGGTCTCGCATGAGCGTGCCCCCCGTGGGGGTTCGGCGCGTCACGGCGGGCGCGCCGTCGACCAAGCGTTCGCGGTCGGCGGGCGACGCCCACGCCAGGAAGACCTTGCCGGCGGAGCCGGCCGTCAGGGGCAGCCGGGCACCGACCGGCACGATCGTGCGGAGCTCGTTCGTGGACTCCACCGCCTCCACGCAGACACGGACGTCACCCTCGCGCACGTAAAGCTGTGCGCTCTCGCCGGTGACCGCCGCGAGCCGAGTGAGGGAACCACGCGCGAGCTTGCGCCAGGGCATCGAGCGGAGCGAGCCGGTAGAGAGCCTGGCGAGATGCGCGCCGAGCCGATAGCCCGTCCCACGATCGTGGCCCAGCAGCGCGTGGCGCTCCATGGCCTGCAGCAGCCGGTGTGCCGTGGTCCGCGACAGGCCCGTCGCCGCCACCACCTCGGCCAGGGTTCGGGCGCCACGGTCGACGGCGTCGAGGATCGCCACGGAACGGTCGAGCACGCCGACCCCGGTATCGAGGGGAGGTGGCGCGCCTCCAGGGACGTCTGGTACGGTCATGTCCCGTATATCGGTACCACAGTTCCACTATACGGGACAACCGCCGGATGCCAGAGAGCTCGGAAGGAGAAGGCACGATGCCGCAGACGCTCGCCGAGAAGGTCTGGGAACGCCACGTCGTGCATCGCGCCGACGGCGAGCCCGACCTGCTCTACGTCGACCTCCACCTGGTGCACGAGGTGACGAGCCCGCAAGCGTTCGACGGTCTTCGGCTGCACGGTCGTCCCGTCCGGCGGCCCGACCTCACGGTCGCGACGATGGATCACAACGTGCCCACCACCGACGGCCCAGTGACCGACGAAGTCAGCGCTCGCCAGATGGAGGCGCTCCGAACCAACGCCGATGAGTTCGGCGTCACGCTCTACCCGTGGGGCTCGGCGGGGCAGGGGATCGTGCACGTGATCGGCCCGGAGATGGGCTACACGCAGCCCGGAATGACGATCGTCTGTGGCGACTCCCATACCTCGACCCACGGCGCGTTCGGGGCGCTCGCCTTCGGGATCGGCACCAGTGAGGTTGAGCACGTGCTCGCCACCCAGACCCTCCCGCAGACGAAGGCGAAGACGATGGCGGTCACCGTCGACGGCGGGCTGCCGCTCGGGTGCAGCGCCAAGGACATCATCCTCGCGATCATCAACCGGATCGGGACCGGCGGCGGCGTCGGACACGTGATCGAGTACCGGGGCTCCGCGATCCGCGCGCTCTCGATGGAGGGCCGCATGACGATCTGCAACATGTCGATCGAGGGCGGGGCGCGCGCCGGCGTGGTCGCGCCCGACGACACGACATTCGCCTACGTGGAAGGCAGGCCGCATGCCCCGACGGGCGCCGACTGGGAGTCCGCGCTCGAGGACTGGCGGTCGCTTCCCACCGACGAAGGCGCGGCGTTCGACGCCGAGGTCACGCTCGACGCCGGCGCGCTGAAGCCGTACGTGAGCTGGGGCACCAACCCGGCGCAGTCGGTCACGATCGACGACGCGGTACCCGACCCCGACGCGTTCGACGATCCGGGAAAGCGCGAGGCCGCCGCGCGGGCGCTGGCGTACATGGACCTCGCCCCCGGTACGCCGATCCGGGAGGTACGCCCGAACACGGTCTTCATCGGCTCGTGCACGAATTCCCGGATGGAGGACCTGCACGTCGCCGCGAAGGTGGTCGACGGCCGGCGGGTGGCCGACGGGATCCGCGGACTGGTCGTCCCCGGCTCGGTCGCGGTGAAGATCCAGGCCGAGAAGGAGGGGCTCGACAAGGTGTTCGAGGCGGCGGGCTTCGAATGGCGCGGCGCGGGCTGCTCGATGTGCCTGGGCATGAACCCCGACATCCTGGCGCCGGGCGAGCGCAGCGCCTCGACGAGCAACCGCAACTTCGAAGGACGTCAGGGCAAGGGTGGACGCACCCATCTTGTCAGCCCGGCGGTGGCGGCAGCCACCGCGATCGCCGGCCACTTCGCGACCCCAGAAGACCTGCGAGGGGACCTGAGCTGATGGAGCCGATCACGATCATCGAGGGCACGGCCCTGCCCCTTGACCGGTCCGACGTCGACACCGACCAGATCATCCCCGCGCAGTACCTGAAGCGCGTCGAACGCTCCGGCTTCGGGCCGTTCCTGTTCGACGAGTGGCGTAAGGATCCCTCGTTCGTGATGAACGACCCGCGCTACGCGGGAGCGTCCGTCTTGATCGCCGGGCCGAACTTCGGGTGCGGGTCGAGCCGTGAGCACGCTCCCTGGGCGATCGAGGACGCCGGCTTCAGGGCGGTGATCGCCCCGAGCTTCGCCGACATCTTCCGCAACAACTGCACGAAGATCGGGCTGCTCCCCGTCGAGCTCCGCGAGGAGTCGGTCCGCGCGCTGATGGACGCCGTGCTCGACGATCCGACCACACGGATCGTCGTCGACCTCGACGGGCTCGTGGTCCGCGCGCCTGGCATCGACGAGGTCTTCGACATGGAGCCGTTCACGCGCTGGCGCATGCTTGAAGGTCTCGACGACATCGGCCTGAGCCTGCGGAACGAGGAGAAGATCACCGCGTACGAGGCCGCCCGGCCCGCGTACCTGCCCACGGCCTGATCCGGCATCGCCACTTGCCCCCGCGCCTTGCTGAACCCAGACTGACGCGATGAGCAAGCGAGGCGGGGACCGGCGGCTCGCCGCGGTGCTGTTCACCGACATCGTGTCGTCGACCGACGTGGCCAGCGAACTGGGCGATACGCGGTGGCTCCGACTCCTGGCCCGCCACCACCGGATCGTTCGCGCTCATCTCAAGCTGTTCGGTGGACACGAACAGGACACGGCGGGAGATGGATTCTTCGCGACGTTCGATGTGCCGGCCGACGCCGTTCGTTGCGCGGCCGCCGCGCAGCGTGAGATCCGCGAACTCGGGATCGAGATCCGCGCCGGGGTGAACTTCGGCGAGGTCGAGATCGTCGACAGCAAGCCCGGCGGGATCGCCGTGCACGCGGGCGCACGGATCATGAGCGCGTCGACGGGTGGCGTCGTCATGGTGTCGTCGTCGGTGAAGGAGTTGCTGGCGGGCGCCGGCATCGGATTCGAGGACGCGGGGACGCACCACCTCAAGGGCCTGGACGAGGATGTTCACCTCTATCGGGTGACGCGGATCGACGATGATCCGGTCACGTCTCCCGAGACCGACGACGCCGCCGCCCGCGCGCGCCGCGACGCGATCGTAGAAGCGGGAGCCTCGCGCCGGCGCTCGCGGTGGCTCGTCGTGCTCGTCGCGTCGCTCGTCGTGCTCGTCGCGGGGGCGGTCGTCCTGGCCACGCGCGACGATGGCGGTGCTCCGGCCGCGGACGGGCCGCCACGGGCCGTGCTCGTTGGCCTGGACCCGACGACCGGCGTGCCACAACGGGTCATCCCGATCGAGGTCCAACAGAGCTCGGGGGCTCCCGGCCAAGGGGACGGCGCCGCGGGCCAGGGAGGGGTGTGGCTGCCGCGGAACGCGAACCTGGTCCACGTCGATCCAGCGCACGAGGAGCAGGTCTCGATCAGCCTCGGCATCACGGGCTACCTCAACATCGACACTGGATTCGACCGGGTGTGGGCCACGGTATCCGGCGTCGTCACGGCGAATCCTGCGACCGACGAGCTCACCCACTACGTGGATCGGATCGCCGCAGGTGGCGCGGGACAATGGGGGCACGAGTCGGATCTCGTGGTAGGCAACGGCGCGGTATGGGTGTCGATGACCGACGGGCGACTCGTCCGGGTGGATCCGAGCGACCCAGGTGCCACCCGTGCGTGGCAACTCACGGACGGTCAACTCGACGGGCTCGCCGTGGGCGACGGGGCCGTCTGGGGGTTCGATTCGTACGCCGGGGAGATCGTCCGGTTCGATCCCGAGACCGGTCGGGCAGATCAGCCGATCCACGAGTCTGGGAGCGTCGACGAGATCGCATTCGCGGGCAGCGACCTCTGGATCTTGGATCGGTCCGCCGGCACCGTGACCCCACTGGGATCGTCGACCTCGGTCCAGGTGGGGTCGGCACCGACCTCGATGGTCGCGGGATTCGACGCCGTGTGGGTGGGCGACGATGACGGCACCGTCTACCGGATCGATCCCCTCACCGAGGAAGTCACGCCCGTCTACCGGGCGGGCGGCACGATCGAGAGCGTGATCGCCGATCCCGACCTCGGGGTCCTGTGGCTCGACGTCGGCGCGCGCGCGTAGTCGATCTTGGCCGGCCGGCGAGCGTTCGGCGCTCGGGCCGGGCGCTCGTAAGCTCGGTGGCCATGGAGATCGGCATCTACACCTTCGTCGAGCGCGGTCCGGACCCGGTCACGGGCGAGGAGATCGACGCTGCCCGGCGGATGAGCGATCTGATGGAAGAGATCGAGCTCGCCGATCGACTCGGGCTCGACGTCTTCGGGATCGGCGAGCATCACCGGCCCGACTTCGTGGTCTCGTCACCTGCGGTCGTGCTGGCTGCGGCGGCCGCCCGAACCGAGCGCATCCGCCTCACGAGTGCGGTCTCGGTGATCAGCTCCGACGACCCGGTCCGCGTGTTCCAGGACTTCGCGCAGGTCGACCTGCTCTCGAACGGGCGCGCCGAGATCATGGCCGGCCGGGGCTCGTTCACCGAGTCGTTCCCGCTCTTCGGCTATGACCTGCACGATTACGACGACCTCTTCGACGAGAAGCTCCGGCTGCTGATGCAGCTCCGGGAGTCCGAGCGCATCACCTGGCAGGGCCGGTTCCGCGCACCGCTCGTCGATCTTGGGGTCTACCCCCGGCCGGTGCAGGACCAGCTCCCGATCTGGGTCGCGGTGGGCGGCGCGCCGGAGTCGGCGTTCCGCGCGGGGACGCTGGGCCTGCCCATGGCGATCGCGATCATCGGCGGGATGCCCGAGCGGTTCGCGCCTTTCGCGCAGCTCCACCGCGACGCCGCGGCGCAGGCCGGCCACGATCCGCTGCCGGCGGTGAGCATCAACTCGCACGGGTTCATCGCGGACACGACCCAAGAGGCGATCGAGATCTCGTGGCCCTCGGTCTCGACGGTGATGAACCGGATCGGGCGCGAGCGCGGCTGGCAGCCGATGAAGCTCGAGGACTACGTCGCCTCGACCACCCTGCGCGGCGCCAACTTCGTGGGCACACCCGACCAAGTGGTCGAGAAGATCTTGTTCCAGCACGATATCTTCGAGCACGACCGGTTCATGATCCAGTTCAGCGTCGGCTCGATCCCGCACGAGCAGCTCCTGCACGCGATCGAGCTGCTCGGCACGGTGGTGGCGCCCGCGGTCCGCGAGGAGATCGCACGCCGTGACACCTAACGAGGACGCGGCGCTCGGCGCTACGATGGCGCTCGTGGATGGCGATCTTTTCGGCGGACCTCCCTGGCCCACGCTCCCGGGACGTGACTACCACGCGCCCGAGGTCTTCGCGTTCGAGCGGGAGGCGGTCTTCGCAGGTTCGTGGATGTGCGTCGCGCGGGCCGAGCAGCTGCCCGATGCGGGCGACTACCTGACGGCGGAGATCGCGGGCGAGACGCCGATCGTGCTCCGCGGCGCCGACGGGATCCTTCGGGCCTTCGCGAACACCTGCCGACACCGCGGCACGATGTTGCTCGAGGGATCCGGCTCGGTCCGCACGGTGATCAAGTGCCCCTACCACGCATGGACCTACGCCCTGGACGGGCGGCTCGCGGGTTCGCCGAACGTGGATCTCGACGACGGGATCGACCGCGGCGAGGTGTCGCTCTGGCCGATCGCGCTCGCCGAGTGGGAGGGGTTCGTGTTCGTGAACCTCGACGGGCAGGCGCCGCCGCTCGGCGAGGTGGTCGCGACGCAGCCCGACTCGCCGCTGGAGCTGGCGCGGTACGCGATCGGTGACCTCCGGGTCGGTGCCCGCCGTGAGTACGACGTCGCAGCGAACTGGAAGGTCGTGGTCGAGAACTACCACGAGTGCCTGCACTGCCCCACCGTGCACCCCGAGCTCGTGAAGATCGTGCCGCTCTATCGGAGCGGAGAGGTCGAGGAAGACGGGCAGCTCCTCGGCAATTCCATGGGACACGGGCTGACGTCGTTCACGGCGAGCGGCCTGTCCACGCTCCCCACGCTCCCGGGACTCGACGAGGTCGACGCGCACACCTTCTACGGTGTGTACCTGTTCCCGAACGTGATCTTGAACTACCACTCCGAGACGGTGAACGCCGTGACGATCGTGCCGCTCGCGCCGGCTCGCACGCGCGTGATCAGCGAATTCCTCTTCCGCCCCGAGACGATCGCCGCCGACGGGTTCGACCCGGGCGAGGTCGTCGAGTTCCGCGACCTGGTGGCGCAGCAGGACTGGCGCGTCTGCGAGCTCGCCCAGCGAGGCGTGTCCTCGCGTTACTACACGGCCGGGATGTATCCGCGCCAGGAGAAGTGGATCGCGGCGTTCAACCGACGGTACCTCGACGCGCGCGGTGGCTTGCCGGCTGAACGAGCATGAGCGAAACGGTCCCGGTTCTTCGCGCCGTGCCGATGCTCGATGGCCGTCGAGATCCCCGACATCCTGGAACGCACGGGGAGCTGCTGCCGCGATCGATCTCGACCGACGTCCTCGCAGGGCGCGGCTCGACCTGACGCCTCAGCGAACTCGGGGGGGGCGCCTCTCAGCGCGGCGGCATCGCGCCTGGAGGAAGCGGCGCGCGCCCGCCGGAGCGCGGCAGCGAGCCGCCACCGATCCGGTTCGGGCGTACCGGGCGCGCCACCGTATCGGCGCCCCGGAGCACGTAGACGTCGTAGTTGCTGTTCGCACACGCGAATCGGTCGAAGTACAGGTCGATCCCTGCGCCCGTGTCGAGCGTGCTCAGCGTGAACGGCTCGGTTCCCGCGGGCAGGGTGGCGATCAGCGTCGGCGTGCCGTCGGGCGCCACCCGATAGAGCTTCGGGTTGGTCCCGCAGGCGCCACCGTCCTGAGCGACGTACGCCGTCCCGTCGGCGGTCACCGTGATCGCGTGCTCATCGCGATCTCCCGGCAGCGCGAGCCTCGTGCGGACGTCGGTGCCGAGGTCGTACACGAACACGTTCCCGGGATCTCCCTTCGACCACGAGGCGAAGGGGTACGCGATCGTCCCGGGGAAGATGCACCGGCACCGGTTCGTCGCTTCCGCGAGCGTGCGGCGAACACCCGACGCCTCGTCCCACACCCGGACCCGCCACGGCGACGTCGGGGTGGCGAAGTGGTTCTCGCCGTAAAGGATCCAGAGCTTGCTGGCGCCGTCGGTGTCGTACGTCGGCGACCATTGCCATACGTCCGTGTTGATCCCGCCCGGGGCGGCAGAGATCTTGTCGAGCTCGGGGTCGTAGAACTTCACGTTCGAGTCGGCGTTGCCCCTGAGGTTCGCGAGCTGGAAGATCAGCCGGGCATCGCCCTCGGCGAACCCGCCCACCCAGCTGTAGTCGGCGTCGTCGATACGAACTCCCACCCCGCTGTCGGTCTCCAGGAGCACGTGCTCTCCGTTGCGCCCACTCTGTGACCACGCGAAGTACGAGTGCGACATCGTGATCGAGGCCGCGGGCAGGTACTCGGTCTTGTCAGAGGTCTTCACCGGGTCGATGATCACCACCCCGCCCGCGGACGCCGGGACGGAGGCGACGAGGGCGAGGACTGCGAGGACGGTGATGAGTGTTCGGTTGCGCATGCGGGCATCCTGTGCCCGCCGCGAGCACGTCGTCAAGCCGGCTCAGAGCTCGTCATGCAAGAACCCCGTGACTGCCGACGAGTACGCAGCCGGGTCCAGGTTCCAGCAGGCGATGTGCTCCGCGTCGGCACATCGCACGAGCGTCACGATGTCGGGCCGAAGGTCTGCGAACCGTTCGCTCGTCGCGATCGGCACCGTGGTGTCGGCCGTCCCGTGGAAGATCAGGAACGGCACGTCGTAGCGCTTCGCGCCGTTCGCGAGGTAGTTCAGCTGATCCCACTCGATCCCGAACCGCCACGCCGCGATCTGCTTCGCCACGGCGGTGAGCGAGGAGGGGAGAGGCACGCCCGGTGCGACCTCTTCGCGCGACGCGTTGTCGTCGACCGTCGCCGAGAAGTCGAGCATCGGGGCGTCCAGGATCACCCCGCGAACGGCATCGCGGAGCTGCGAGCGCTCCAGGAACGCCATCACCACGCCGCCGCCCATCGAGTAGCCGGCGAGCACCACGTCGGTTGCCCCCTGGTGGAGCGCGTAGCGCACCGCCGACTCGAGGTCGTGCCATTCGGTAAGGCCGTAGCGGAGCTTGCCACTCGGGTCCTCGGGCGCCCCCACGTCGTTCCGGTAGGTCGGAACGAGGGTTGGGAACCCGGCGCCGACCGTGATGGGAACCAAGCGCAGGCCGTCCAGCCGCGACATCGAGTTCCCGTGTACGTCGATCACCCAGGTGTCGCGATGGCTCGGCACGAACCAGGCCGGGTACTTGCCCAGCGGCCCGGGCACGGTCACGTCTTGCGAGGCGAGCCCGGCCGACTCCGGATCGGGCCATGCTCGGACCTCCAGCTGGGCCGGCGTGCCGTCGCTCGGTGGTCCGCCTGAGATCAGCAGGAACCGGCGGATGACCGCGTCACCGTCGGTGCCGAGGATCGTGCTCACCTGACCGTAACCTCCCTCCCACCGCAGGCCGAAGACGCCCTCCTGCGTGAGCGACCCGTGTTCGCCGTCGGGGGTGATCGTGATCGCCTCGCCCGCCACGTCACGCACCACGAGGTCGTATCGAGGGTCGAGGGTCTTGCGCAGGGCTGCTCCGTCGAGCGCGCGTTCGTCGATCACCTGCGAGAAGTACAGCCCCCCGCCGGCATAGAACAGCACGATGAACGCGAGCACCCCGGTCAGGAGCCGGCGGGGCCAGCGCCGGCGCGGCCTCTCGCTCATGCGCCTTCCACCGAGCGGCGCATCGCTTCGGCGCGCGTCGCCACGGTGAGGGCTCGCAGAGCCGCGGAGTGCGGCACCACCACGTGCTCGGGGTGGGTCAAGCGCCGCGCCTTCGCGGGCACCGCCGCGACGTCGGTGCGGAAGCGTGCCCGGGACTCGTCGAGTCCGGGCGATGGCGCGAGCCGCTTCCCGTCGCGCATCACGGGAGCGAGCATCGCCTCGCCGCCGTCGGGCGCTTCCTCATCGCGCAGCGCGAGCAGGTCGCCGGCACCCGACCGCCAGACCTGCTTGCGCCCGGGCGCGCTCGCTTTCGCGGCCGACAGCTTCAGCTTGGGTTCACCGTCGTACTCCGTGAGCTTGTAGACGGAATCGACGTATGGCGCGTCCGCGCTCACCCCCATCTGGGTGCCGACCCCGAACGCGTCGACCGGCGCACCCGCCTTGACCAGCTCTGCGACCTCCAGCTCGTCGAGCCCACCGCTCGCGAAGATCCGCGCGTCGGTGAGGCCCGCGGCATCGAGGAGCTCCCGCGCACCGCGCGCGAGCGAGTCGAGGTCGCCGCTGTCGAGCCGTACCCCCAGCTGATCGTCGAGGCCCAGCTCGCGGATCGTCTCGATCGCGTTCCGCACGCCGTTCAACGCGTCGTAGGTGTCGACGAGGAACGTCGTGCGCGCCGGATTGTCCTGGGCGAAGGCGCGGAACGCCTCGCGCTCGGAATCGAACGCCTCGATATACGCGTGCGCCATCGTCCCGGCGACCGTAAGCCCGAACCGCCGCGCGGCCTCGACGTTCGAGGTGGCGGCGAAGCCCACCATCGCGCTCGCGCGCGCCACGGCCATCGCGGCCTCGGTCCCGTGCGTGCGCCGGAACGCGAAGTCGACGAGATCGTGTCCGTCGGCCGCGATGACGTAGCGCGCGGCCTTCGTCGCCAGCGTCGTGTGCAGCGTGATCTGGTTCAACAGATACGTCTCGACGAGCTGGCCGACGGCGACGGGCGCGGTCACCTCGAGGATCGGCTCCTCCGAGTACACGATGCGTCCTTCGGGCACCGCCCACACCTCGCCGTCGAAGCGGAGGGCGCGGAAGTCCTCGAGCGCGCGATCGTCGAACCCCACCGACGACAGGTACGCGAGATCCTCGTCCTCGAACGAGACCGTCTCCAGGAAGTCGAGGCTCGCCTCCAGGCCCGCCGCTACCAGGAACCCGCGCTTCTTCGGGAGCCCGCGCACGTACAGGCTGAACGTCGCGAGCCCGCCCATGTCGCGGCGCAGGTAGCTGGCCGCCATGTTCAGCTCGTAGAGATCGGTGAGGAGCGCGCCGGCCATGAGGCGCCCAGCCTACGTGAGCGGGGGCCTGAGCCGCGGGGCTTGTGTCAGGTATACACCAAGTGTATAGTGCGCCCGTGTCGCTCGCACACGCGCTCCTGGGACTCCTCGAAGACCACCCCCGGCATGGATACGAATTGAAGCATCTCTACGACGACCGGTTCGGCGGATCGCACGAGGTGAAGTTCGGCCAGATCTACACGACGCTCGCGCGGATGCGCCGCGACGCCCTCGTCGACATCGCTGGGGTGGAATCCGGTGCTGGGCCGGAGCGCAAGCTGTATCTGGTGACCCCCACCGGCGTCGCCGACCTCGAGCGGTGGCTGGGTGAGGCCGAGCCGCCCGAGACCTACGGACGCAAGGTGCTGTTCTCGAAGGTGGTGCTCGCCCTGATGTCCGGGCGTCCCGCTCACGAGATCCTCGATACTCAACGTGCCGCGCATCTCGTACGGATGCGCGAGCTGACCGAGCGCAAACGCGAAGGCGACCTCGCGGACGCGCTCGCGTGCGACTTCGAGCTGTTCCATCTGGAGGCCGACATCAAGTGGATCGAGGTCGCGGGCGCCCGTACCGAGCGGATCGCCGCGGAGCTGGGCAAGGAGACCTCGTGATCGAGATCGGTATCGAATGGAGCGAAGCGCGCATCGCGCCACCGGAGGGCGCCTTACTGGTGGCGACGGACCTGCACAAGCGGTTCGGGCGTTCGACCGCGTTGGCAGGGCTCTCCGTAGAAGTACGTGGCGGCGAAGTGGTGGCGGTGCTCGGGCCCAGCGGTTCCGGCAAATCCACGCTCCTGCTGTGTCTGGCGGGCATCATCCCGCCCGACCAGGGGGAGGTCGTCTACCGCGGCCGCACGCTCGCGAGCCTGTCGGATGCGAATCTCACGAAGCTCCGGCGCGACGAGTTCGGCTTCGTCTTCCAGTTCGGGCAGCTGGTTCCCGAGCTCACGGCCGTCGACAACGTGTCGCTCCCGCTCCGGCTCGCCGGGCTCCGCCGGCGCGACGCGACCACGCGGGCGCGTGAGTGGCTCGTGCGGCTCGACGTCGAGGAGGTGGCGGACCAGCGCGCAGGCGAGATGTCGGGGGGCCAGGCGCAGCGCGTCGCCGTGGCGCGAGCGCTCGTGACAGGCCCCCGGGTGGTGTTCGCCGACGAGCCCACCGGCTCGCTGGATTCATTGAACGGTGAACTGGTGATGGATCTGATGGTCGGGGCCGCCCGCGACCAGGGAACGACGGTGGTGTTGGTGACCCACGAGGCCCGCGTGGCCGCGTACGCGGATCGCGAGATCGTGGTCCGTGACGGTTCGCTCGCCGCGACCGCAGGATCATGATGCGGTCGATCCGGCTCGCCGGCCTTGGCGTGCGGATGGCCCTCTCGGGCGGTCGAGCCAGTCTCACGCGCATGGCCCTGATGGCCCTCAGCCTCGCGATCGGCGTCGCCCTGTTGCTCGGGGCGCTCAGCGTCGGGCCGGCGACGGGGGCTCGTCGAGCTCGGGACGTGGCACGCGGGGGCCAGGTGGCCCAACCGTCGGCGCCGATCCAGGACGTCACGTTCCGATGGGGAGGAGCGAGCACCCGGTTCGAGGGCGTCGCGATCCCCCTGTTCCTGCTGCGAGGGGTGGGGAACGCGCCCGTGCCGCCCGGCATCCCCGCGCTGCCGCGACCGGGTGAGGCGTACGTTTCGCCGGCCCTCGCCGCGCTGCTCGACGGCCCCGACGGCGTGTTGTTACGGCCTCGGATACCCGGGAACGTGGTCGGCACGATCGGGGACGAGGGACTCTTGTTCGACGGGGAGCTGTACGGATACGTCGGCGCGCCCGCCTCGTTCCCCGCAGCGCGCCTGGCGATACCAGAAGTGTCCTTCGCAGCCGTCGAAGGGCCAACCTCGGACCTCACCTTCACGGCCCTCCTGATCTTGTGCGTGTTCGTGCTCGGCCTACTGCTGCCGGTCGGGCTGCTGATCGTGACGACGACGCGGCTTTCGGCCGCCACCCGCGAGGCGCGCCTGGCCGCGGTGCGTCTCGCGGGCGCGACGCAGTCGCAGGTGCGGCTGCTGGCGGCGGCGGAGAGCGCCCTGGCATCCGTCGTTGCCAGTGTCGTCGCCTGGCCGCTCTTCCTGCTCGGCCGCATCGTGGTGTCGAAGTTCACGATCTTCGGCTATCGATGGTTCCCGGGTGACTTCGCTCCGCCTCCCGTGGGGATCCTCGCCTTGTTGCTAGGCTTGCCGCTGTTCACCGTGCTCGTAACGACGCTTGGGATGCGCCGACTGATCGTGTCGCCGCTCGGCGTCGCGCGGCGCACTCGCCGGCACCGTCTGGTTCCGCTGTGGCCGGCGCTCCTCGTGATCGGGTTGCTCGGGCTCGCGGGGTCCTCGGCGTTCTCGGACGCGGCGCTTCGCTTGCCGACCCCCCTGCCGGGTGTGCTCCTGGCCGGATCGCTCACGTTGCTCCTCGCGGGTCTGGCCGGGACGGTGCCCGCGCTGGGGCGGTTCGGTGCGAAGGCGCTGGCGCGGTGGGGTCCCACGCCCTCGGTGCTTCTCGGGGCACGCCGGCTTGAATCCGAGCCCACCTCGGCGAGCCGCGTGGTCGCAGGCGTCACGGTCCTTCTGGCGCTCGTCGGGATGGCCCAGGCGCTTGCGCTTTCCGCGCTGAGCGGAACCTCGTCGATCGAGATGCGACCGTGGGCGTCAGCGCTGCCGGCCGCGACGGTCTTCGTTTCATCCATCAACGGCCACGACCGGTCGGGCGCGTTCGAAGTTCTCCGAACGGTGCCGGGAGTCCGATCCGTGTCGATGCGTAGCCGCATCCCCACCGGTGGCCATGGGCGCGCGGGCAGCCGGGCGGAGGTGCTGACCGACGGTGATCCCGCCACCGTGGAGCGGATCCGCAACGAGCTGGCCTGGGTCGCAGACGCGGAGACGCTCGACGAGCTCCGCGCCTCCTACGGGGGATCGAAGGAGGCGCTCCGTACGTCACGCATGATGAACTTCGTCACGGTGCTGGTCTTGCTCGTGACGGCGGCCAGCCTCCTGGTCTCCACGGTGGACGGCATGATGGAGCGCCGCCGTCCGATGGCCGTCCTGTCGGCGATCGGGGTGCCGCTGTCGGTGATGCGCCGCTCCGTCTTCGTGCAGATCGCGATCCCCCTTGCCGCGGCGCTCGTGCTCGGCGTGGCTTCGTCGCTCGTCGTGGTCGCGCTGCTGTTCCGGGCGAACGGGGAGACTGTGGTGTACCCGTTCGGCCCGCTGGCATTGACGGCCGCCGCGGTCTCGGTGATGGTCGTGCTGGTCACAGCGATCGCGTTGCCCTGGGCGAGCGTGGCGCGCCGGCCGGAGCTGCTGCGCAACGCGTGACCGCATCCCGCCGGTTCGCCGAGTTCAGTCTTCGGGGTGAAGGTATCCGGGACGGAGGATCGGGCGCGGTACGTCGATCGTGCGGGCTTCGATCGGATGGCGCCCAGCTCCCGCGGATCTAGAGCAAGACGATCAGCCCCGTCGGTGGCCGGCCCGCGGTCGGGCGGTGCACCCTAGCGTGTGCAGCGGGCGATCCAGCCGTCGGTGTCCATCGAAGGATCCTGATGCGGCCGCCTCTGGCTGGCCGGTCACGTCCGACGCCGTGGAGGTGTAGCGTCCGCCTCGAGGCTTCCCATTGGACCCCGTGGCCGGACCCGACGATCGGTCTTCGCTCAGATGGCGCGGGACAGGACCGAGGAGATCCGACATGGTCATCACCGAGCAGACGGCGCCCGTACTGCCACATCTCGCACTGATCGGGGGCCGGTGGGTGGAGGGGACCGGAGGGACGTTCGAGGTGCGATCGCCGTACTCGGGCGAGTTGGTGAACGAGATCACGCGGTGTGCGCCGGCCGACGTCGACCGTGCCGTGGCGGCCGCCACCGCCGCCCAGCCGGGCTGGGCGGCTACGCCGCTCGTCGATCGCGTCAAGGTACTCCGCCGCATCAACGCGCTGTTCGTCGAGCGGGCCGAGCCCATCGCGCGGGTGCTGGTGCAGGAGATCGGCAAGACGATCACCGAGTCGCGCGAGGAGGTGCACGAGTACGCGGCGCCGTCTTGGCACAAGGCCGGCGAGGAGGTGCTCCGGCATCGCGGCCTGTCGTTCCCCTCGACGCAGGAGCAGACGAACAACAAGCGTCTCGTGCTCACGCACCGGCCGCTCGGCGTCGTCGGGGCCATCACCCCGTACAACTTCCCGACCGACATCGCGTCGATCGCCCTGGCGCATATCGTGGCGGCCGGCAATACCGTCGTGTGGAAGCCCTCCGAGTACGCCGCCACCGCCTGCGCCATGGTCGCCGAGTTCTTCGCTGAGGCCGGGCTGCCCGACGGTGTGATCAACGTCGTGCAGGGGCTCGGCGACGTGGGCGGGGCGATCGTCGAGCACCCCGGAGTGAAGGGGATCTTCTTCACGGGATCGACGGCAACCGGCAAGACGATCGCCGTCAAGGCCGCGCTCAAGCCGCACCTGCTGGAGCTCGGCGGGGACGGGCCGTTCATCATCCTGCCCGACGCCGACATCGATGCCGCGGTCGAGGGCGCGATGAACGGCTGCTTCTACTACGCGGGGCAGGTGTGCACGTCAGCCGAGCGGCTACTGGTGCACGAGGCAGTGCACGACGAGTTCGTGGGCAAGCTGAAGGCGCGTGCCGCCACACTGCGGATCGGTGACCCGGGGCTGGACGAGACCGAGATGGGCCCGCTCTGCAACCCCGCGACGCTTCGTCGGGTTGTCAACCACGTCGAGAACGCTCGCGAGCTCGGCGCCGACATCGAACAGTTCGGGCCTCAGGAAGGGCTCTTCTACCCGGCGACGGTGCTGACAGGGGTGACACCCGAGATGGTGATCGCGCAGGAGGAGACCTTCGGGCCGGTCGCGCCGGTCATGAAGGTGCGTTCCACTGACGAGGCGATCGAGATCGCGAACTCGAGCGAGCTCGGGTTGATCGCGTCGCTGTGGACCCGGGACCTGGCGTCGGCTTGGCGGGTCGGCGAGGCCCTCCAGCACGGCTCGGTGAACATCAACGAGACGAGCAACTATTGGGACCAGCTGGCGCCGTTCGGCGGCACCGGTAACAGCGGCGTTGGCCGCGAGCTCTCGCAGTGGTTCCTCGAGTCGTTCACCGAGCGGAAGCTGCTCGTCTTCGACCTCGGGGATGCGCAGCACCATGATCGTCGCGCCGAGGGGGGCTGGTAGGGGACCTCGGGTCAGGGCGCCAGCCAGACCCACGGGCGGCTCGGTCCCGGGAAGAGATCGCGAGGACCGCGAGGCCGATCACCGCTGCAGCGCTCCACCGGGCGATGATCGCTGGCCAGCCCCCCGGGATGTCGCCGATCGGCAGGGGCCGCCACCGTGGGGCGAACAGCGTTGACATGATCAGCGTGGCGAACAGCGTGGGCGCGACGGCGATACCGCCCAGCCCGCGCGGCGATCGCCGAGCGGCGGTCCCCGCTATCCCCAAGGCCAGGCCCACGAGCCCCGCGAACATCGCCCCGAGTGCGAGCGCCTCGCTCCGATCCGCGGTCCCGTGCCACACGAGAAGGGCGAAGAACAACAGGACCGTCGGCGGCAGGACGAGGACCAGACGATGCTGCCGCCGTTGCCAGAGCGACACCGGGGACGACCCGATGATCTCGAACGCCGGGTCGTCGAGCGCGTAGCCGAGCCCGCTTGCGAGGACGACTGCGGCGACCTGCAAAGGGAGTGCCCCGCCGTCGTCCAGCCGCGCCACGACCGCGGTCGCCACGACGGAGGCGGCCACCGGCGGGAGCCACGGCATCGCCCGTGCGGTGGATCCAAGGACGTCTCGGGTCAGAACAGACATCGACCCACCGATGGACATGCCCCGTCGAAGAGCGCGACGCCGGACACCGCTATCAGGGTCATCGAGGCGATCGCCGGAACGATGAGGGCCCGCGGCCGGCTCGTCCTCGCGAGGGCGAGCACGGCGAACGCCGCCGTGAGGCCGGCGAGGTACATCAGGTGCCACGTCGCGAGCCCGGTGGAGTTCATCGTTTCCCACGGCACGAGGCTGTGCCACGCGGCCGGTGCTTCGCCCGGGGTCATGAAGAAGATGAACCACGCCACGACCGGCGCGACGAACGGGCTCGGCGCCCACGCTGCCAACGCGATGCCGATAGCGCCGAGCAACAGGATCGACACGACGCGCTCGGCGAGGTGGATGAGTTCGACGCTGTCGGGCGCCAGACCCTTCGCCGCACCGAGCGCCGCGAGCGCAACCACGAGCACGGCGGCGATACCGGCGGGCCACAGTGTGGCGGCGAGGAGTCCCGAAGTTCTGGCCGGCGGCAGCACGGGAAGCATCGCGTGCTGTTCAACCGTGTGCTCGCGACGGTCGCGGAGCGCCGAGTGGTTCGTGGCCACCATCGTGAAAATGCCGAGCATGAGCACCCCGACCGACGCCATCCAACCATCCTCGTCCCAGGAGACTGCCGTTCCCGCGACGAAGGCCCGCACGAACGAGGCGCACCCCAGCAGCGCGAACACCAGCCCGGTCAGCAAGATCGGATGCGACACCAGTTGCCATCCTTCGGCGCGGGAAAGCGCGGGAACGACCGATCCCCGAGGTACGTCGGCCACGGTGCTCATGCGGCGACCTCCTGCCCGCGCACTTCGCCCACCATGAGCAGGTAGGCGTCGTCGATCGTCGCCGTCGCCGTCTCGGCATCTGCTGGCGGGTCCCCGATATGCCGATGGCGGCCGTCGCCCATCCGCCATGAGAGAGCTGCGCGCCGGTCGGCCGCATGCGCGATCCACACTCTCCCGTTCGCGGTGGCGGCGAGCGCCTCGGGCGTGCCGTCGAACCGCACGACACCCCCGGCGATCACGATCACCCGTTCGCAGAGCGCCGTGATGTCCTCGGTCGCGTGGGTCGAGAGCACCACCGTCGGTCGGTGCGGGAGGTTAGAGACGAGCTCGCGGAAACGGAGGCGCTGCTCGGGATCGAGCCCCGCGGTGGGTTCGTCGAGCAGGAGCAGCTCGGGATCGCGGAGGAGCGCCTGCGCGAACGCGAGACGCCGGCGCATCCCGCCCGAGAGCGCCTTGACCTGGCGGCTGGCGACATCCCCGAGGCCCGCGAGATCGAGCACCCGCCGGACCTCCTCGTGGCGTGACCGGCGATCCGACATCTCCTTCAGGATCGCGACGTAGTCCACGAACTCGAACGCCGTGAACCGCTGGTAGAAGCCGGGCTCTTGCGGCAGGTAGCCGAGTCGCCGGCGGATCTCCACCCGATCCTCGGCGTCGGTCGGATCGCGGTCGAGCAGCCGGACGGTGCCGCGGTCGGGCGCGAGCACCGTGGCGGCGATCCGCATCATCGTGGTCTTGCCCGCCCCGTTCGGTCCGAGCAGCCCGGTCACGCCGGGGCCGATGCCGAGCGACATGCCGTCGAGCGCGTGCACCGCGCCGAACCGCTTCTCGACGCCGGTCAGGCCGATCGTTGTCTGCACCATCCGTGCCTCCTTCAGATCCGAGTTGGACGTTCGACCGCCGTGTGCCGCGCCAGCAAGATCACGGCGGCCGCCGCGGTCATCGCGGCGAAGGCGAGTTGCGCGCCGGGTCCGAACGCGGCGAGCGGCCGATCCGAGAGCCGATCGGTAACCACGACGAGGGCGAGCCACGCGCAACTGACCGTGCCCGCCGCGGTCACCGTGGACAGCCTCGTCGACGTCGCCGCCAGGGTGACGACCGTCAGACCGAGAGCCGGCAGCAGCCATGCGGCCGCCTCCCATCCCGCATGCGGCAAGAACATGGCCGCGATGCCGGCGAGGAGCACCGATACGGCGAGCACCGCCGTCGATCTGATCAGCATCAGCGTGAACCCGCCGGTCGGTGTCGAGAGCTCGAGCTCCCAGGCTGGATCGGCGGGACGCCCGAACGCAGCGGCGATCCCGGCGAGCGGTACGAGCGGCGCCAGCGCCAGGAACGGGAGCGGATCACCGCCGGCGGCACGCGACGCGATCACCCCGAAGGCGAGGGTCAGGGCCACGGCGACCACCCACGAGCCCTGGAGCATCGGTGTGGTGGCGAGCAGCCGGGCGAGGTCGTTCCGGACGCCGATCGCGCGCAGCAGACGTTCCACCGCGCGCTCCCGGGGCCGTTCGATCCCCTCGCGAACACCCGCCCAGATCCGTTCGTGTCGATCCGGATCGGCACGAGCTGAGAGCGACTCTCGGCATTGCGAACAGGCGAGGACGTGGGCCTCCACCGAGAACGCCGCGGCCGCGTCGATCCGGCCGGAGATGTAGGCATCGATCGTCGGTGCTTGGACGTGCCAGCTCATGCAAGTGCCCCCCGTAGTTCGCGCCGGGCTCGCACGAGCCTGGTCTTGACGGTGCCTTGAGGGATCCCCAAGAGGTGCGCGGCCTCCCGCGTGGTGAGACCGTCCAGGGCGGTGGCTTGGATCACCGCTCGGAGCTCGGGCGAGAGTCGGCCCATGGCCGACGCGAGATCTCCGTGCTCGATGCCCAGCAGCACGAGCTCCTCGGCCGACGGCTCGGGGTCAGGCCGCCCGGGGAGCTCGGCCGTCTGGCGGCGCGTCCGAAGCCGGTCGATCAGCCTTCTGATCGCGATCCCCCAGATCCATGCGGCGACCTCGCCTTCGCCCCGGTACCTCGCCGCGCCTTGCCACACCGCGAGGAAGGTGTCCTGCACGACCTCCTCCACGGTCGCGGGATCGGCGCAGCGCCGAGCGAGCCGGATCGTGAGCCATGTGCCGTGCCGGTCGTAGAGCGCCCGGAGCGCGGCGGCGTCAGCCTCGCCTACCGCGACGATCAGTTCCTGATCCGTCGTGGCCCGGCCGCGCATGTCGCCCATACTCCCCTGTCGCAGCTCGACCACGGAACGGTTCACGTCTGCGTGAGAGTCTCGCCCTCGGATAGGCATCGCGCGAACCGGGGGTACGCTCCCTGGCATGTGGCTCAGCCCAGAGCGCTTCGAGGAGATGGTTACCCATGCCGTCGACGCGCTGCCCGAGTGGGTGCACGAGCGCCTCGACAACGTCGAGCTCTTCGTCGAAGACGAACCGCCGCCCGGTCAGCACCTCCTGGGCCTCTACGAGGGGGTCCCACTCCTGCGTCGCGCCTCCAACTACACGAACGTGATGCCCGACCGGATCACGCTCTTCAAGCATCCGATCGAGCGTGAGGGTGCGTTCAACGAGGATCGGATCCAGCAGGTCGTCTCGCACACGGTCGCGCACGAGCTCGCGCACCACTTCGGGATCAGCGACGAGCGCTTGCTCGAGATCGACGCCTACTAGATGGACCAGACCGCGGACGAACGGTTCATGGCGCTCGCGCTCGACGAGGCCCGCCGGTGCCTCGAGTGGGACGACGTGCCCGTCGGGTGTGTGATCGCGCGCGGCGAAGAGATCGTGGCCACTGCCGGGAACGGTCGGGAACGCCACCATGACCCCACCGCCCACGCCGAGGTGCTCGCCCTCCGCGACGCCGCCGCGGCGACCGGCACCTGGCACCTCGAGGGATGCGTCCTCTACGTGACGCTCGAGCCGTGTGCCATGTGCGCCGGCGCGATCGTCCTCGCGCGCGTGGACCGCGTCGTGTTCGGCGCCACCGACCAGAAGGCTGGGTTCGCCGGCTCCCTCGGGAACCTCCTACAGGACGAGCGGCTGAACCACCGGACCGAGCTCTCGGGCGGCGTGCTCGGCGACGAGTGCGGGCACCTGCTCCGGTCGTTCTTCCGCGATCGTCGGTGACCGGCGCCGCGGCCACGCGGCACCTTGGGGCCGGGGACCTCGCCCGCTAGACTCGTCGACGGAGGCGTGCCAGAGCGGCCGAATGGGACCGCCTCGAAAGCGGTTAGGGGCCTAATCCGTCTCTCGCAGGTTCAAATCCTGCCGCCTCCGCCCCGAGGAGCCCCCGAGAGGCGGGTGCGGGTCACCCCCGCGCTCGCCTCTCGGGGTCCCCGTCGAACGTGGCGCCCGCACTCCGGGCTCAGCCCATCGCAGCCATGTTCCTCTCGACGGCCTCGACGGTCCTCGCGAGCTCCTCGGTGGGAGAGAATTCCACGACCTCGGTGCCGGCGAACAGTTCGGGCGTGTGGCCAGGCCCGATGTAGTACGCGTCGCCCGCCGAGTAGGTCTCGTCACCATCGGCTGTGTGGAACGTCACCTTGCCCGACATCACGTAACCCCAGTGTGCGCACTGGCACCGGTCGTCGGGCAGACCCTTGAAGAGGTCACGCAGATCGGCGTCTGCCGTGTACCGCTCGAACCCCACGGTGTAGTCGGGGCCGAGCGTCCCGAATGCCCCTTCGTAGCCCTCGACCTCAAGCTTGTCCGGGGCTTCGGACTTCGACATGCGCGGCATCGCTGCCTCCTTCCTGCGCCGGATGTCCGGCGCCACTCGACCGATCGCCCTGCAATGGGCGACCGGCGGGGCCGGAGTGGTCATCGCCGGTCCCTGGCGGCGGGCAGCCCGTCCTTTCTAGCGCATCTCCGCAGCCGGCGGAAGGGCTGATGGCGACTCCCGGCGTCGCGAGCGCTGAAGGGTCTGTGGGACCCTTGGCGGATGCATCGGCGGACCCTCGTCATTTCGCTCGCTTGCCTCGTGTCGTTCGCCCTCCAGCTCCCGGCTGCCGCCGCGCGCCCCATCCCCAAAGGCAGGGTCGGCGTCGGCGACTCGATCATGCTCTCGGCCAAAGACGAGTTGAACACCCACGAGATCCACGTGCACGCGAAGGTCGGACGGCAGTTCTCCGAGGGCGTGGCGGTCGTACAGCGCCTCAAGACCGACGGGATACTCGCGAAACGTCTGATCGTGCACCTGGGGACGAACGGCCCGATCGATCCTGCCGACTGCGACACGATCGTCTCGATCGCGGGCCCGCTCCGGCGGGTCTTCCTCGTCACGAACAAGGTGCCGCGTGACTGGCAGGACACCAACAACGACATCCTGAACGCCTGCGCGGCCGCCTACGACAACGTGTGGGTGATCCGCTGGTACTCGTACTCGACCGGGCACCCGCACTGGTTCGCCGACGACCGCTACCACCTGTCGACCGAAGGCCAGACGATCTACGCATCCTTCATCGATTCGCAGGTCCGCACGATCCTGGCGGGCTGAGGCCCGCGGCCGCTTCGCTAGACTCGTCGACGGTGGCCTGCCCGAGCGGCCGAAGGGACACGCCTGGAAAGCGTGTAGGGGGGCAACTCTCTCGAGGGTTCGAATCCCTCGGCCACCGCCAGATCGCCCTGCTAGCCGAGGTCCTTCACGTAGTTCGTGTAGGAGCTGACGACCCGCATCCCGACCTTCTCGTAGAGCCCCAGGGCACCCGTGCGTGAGTCGGTGCTGAGCTCCACCGCTCGCTTGCCCCGTTCACCGTAGGCCTGGAAGGCGCGGTGCAGCAGCGCGCGGGCGATCCCGTGATGGCGGTGGGTGGCTTTCGTCGCCGCTTGCTGGATCCAGCCGTCCTCGATCCCGTAGTCGATCATGAACACCACGCCCACGATCTCGCCGGTGCCTTCGTCGACGGCCAGCAGCATGTTCGACGGTTCGAACGACTCGCGCCCGATCGTGAGCCCCGCCCAGTCCTCGAACGTGACCGGCCGGCGCCCCTCCCACTCGCCGAAGGCGTCCTCGACCACCTGATAGGCCTCGCGGTCGTCCACGCCGGGACGGAAGTCGCGGAACGCGAAGCCGGGAGGCAGGACGGGTGCCTCGATCCCGTCCTCGAGCGAGATCGAGAGGATCCACGAGGTGAACGTCTCGCGGTAGCCGTGACGCAGGAGGAAGGCTCGACGGGTGGTGTCGGTGTCGTGCGCGATCTGGCGCAGCGTCGGCCCTTGAGCCCGCGCGACCTCGTGCAGCCACGGCAGGATGGCCGTCCCGATGCCGCGTCCACGGTGGTCGGGATGGATGTTCACTTCGCCGCGGCCCTCGAACGCTTCGGCCTCGGCCACCATCGCGTCGCCTTCGAACACAGCCACGCTCGTCACCGAGAGGTCCGTGCCGAGCCGAGCCCAGTCGGCCGCCAGGTCCTCGGGGTCGAGCTCGGCGCGCCCGTAGTCGTGTTCCTCACACGCGCGAACCAGTGCGACGACCAGGTCGAGGTCATCCGTCGTCGCGGGGCGCGCGGTGAGGCCCTCGGGCGGCGTTAGTCGGGGAGCGTCCATCCGGGACAGACTACTGGTGCGACGGCACCGGGCAGGGCCTCGATCGTTTCCAGCGCAACCCGCACGTCGCCGAAGTGATCCCAGGGGAGATAAGGGACGCCGTCGCTCTCGCAGATGCCGGGGAGCGCGTCCTTGGCGAACACCACGTCGGCATAGAGGGCCGCGTATCGATCCGTCTGGCCTTCGCCGACGAACGCGACCGGTCCGTGCGCCTCGCGGTACATCGTGACGGCGCGCATCTTGCAAGTCCCGCACCCCACGCACTGCGGATGCGGGTGACCGAACGTCAATCCGGCTGGCATCTCCTCGGTGCTCCAACGCTGCTGGTTCGTGAGAACCCGGACGTGGCCGAGGCCCGCCGCGTCCAAGATCGCGTCGATGTAGAATCCGAACCCGTCGGAGACCACGGCGACAGGCACGTCGAGGCTCTCGAGCCACCTGCAGAACGGCGCGAACGTCGGGTCGATCGGGCAATGGGCCAGCGCGAATGCGAGCATGGTCTCGCGGTCGGTCCGCAGCGTCGCGTTTTCCTCGATGATCGCCTCGCGGAGCCCGATATCGCCCCGGTTGACCGCCGCTTCCCATGAGCGCCAGGAGGGATCGGCGAACTCGTTCAGCAGGTGCGCGGCGACGTCGTGAGAACACGCCGTTCCGTCGAAGTCCACGAGCACCGCACCCACCGGACGCATCGAGGCCACAGGCTACAGGCACTTGACGTCCGCCCCTACCTGTCACACTCACCTTGTGGACGTTGCGGAACGGATCGCGCTAGGAGCCGTCGACGCCGAGCGCAAGCGTCGCGAACGTGTCGTCGGCGCCGAGGTCCTGGAGCTGGACGGATACGTGCTCGCGTTCTCGAACCAGCCGGATCCCGCGTTGAACGGGGCCATCGTCGAGCGTGCGCCCAGGGACGCCGTCGGTTCGCTCCGTCTGGTCGAGAGCGAGTCGGTGCGTCGCGGCTTCCCGCTCGGCGTGCACCTCCAAGCCGGACGACACGCCGCCGTCGACCGAGCCGTGCGGAGCCTCGGCCTCTCGATCAAGCTCACGCGTCCGGCGATGGCATGCGACCTGCACGATCTCGCCGACGCCCAGACGCCTCCGGGCGTCGAGATCCGGCCGGTGATCACCGATGCCGACGTCGAGGGCCTGGTTGCCGTGGGCGTCGCGTCGTTCGAGGACGACCCCGAGGTCGGCAAGGCCGTCTACGGAGCCGGGGCGCGCGGCGTCGAGGGTGTGCAGGCGTTCCTCGCGTGGCGCGGCGACGAGCCGGTCGGCATCTCGACCGGCTACCTGGTCCGGGGGGCCGTGAGCGTGATGGGCGTGGCCGTCGTGCCGGAGGCCCGGCGTTCGGGTATCGGGGCGGCGCTCACGTTGCGCGCGGCACGAGCCTTCCCCGGCGCGGACCTCGCATGGCTCCACCCGTCCGAGATGGCGCGCTCGATGTACGAGTCCCTGGGGTTCGCGCCGATCTCCGACTGGGAGGTCTGGGTCCGGCCCTGACGGCTCAGGCGGCGGCCCCGTCCACGAGGTCACGCCCGCCGAGCGACGCATCGAGGGTGATCACGACGCGCTTCTGGACGGCGATCTCGATGCACGCCACGTCGTCTGCGGTCGGGTCGTTCCCTTCGAACAGGGTGATCGTGACGGCGTTGGGTCCGTAGGCGACCTGCACGCGATCGAGCACCGTGCAGGGCTCGATGCCACTCCAGAAGTCGATCGTGACCGTTCGGTCGTCCGGGCCAACGACCGCTGTGTCGTAAGGCCGCGCTCGGACGTTCGCCATGCCGGGCGTGGGCTCAACGATCTGTGGCCCGGGCAGCGGTTCCGGGCTCAGCCCTGGGTCGCCGGGGCACATCTCGTATGAAACCGTCGCCTCGGGCCCGGTGCCGTTGATCTGCTCCCCGCAGGCGTTACCGGGACCGGCGGCTCCGGCGACCCCCGCGATCGCCACCGCGGCGATCGCGACGAACAGCGCGGCGGCGGCGCGGGTACGGATCTGCATACGGTCCTCCTTGGGAGTGATGCGGCCGCCGGCGCGGCGGACATCCGTTGGACGGTGGCCGCCCCCGCCATGGTTCCGACGATCGGGCGCCCGCGGCCCTGTCCGGCGCCCCGCGTATACTCCCCGCGTGGCCGTGCTAGGTGGGGAGCCAGCGGTGCCCTGTAACCCGCGATCCGCTTCAGCGGGGCTGAATCCCCGCCCGAGGCCCGGATGGTCCGGGGCAGCCCTCGTCACGGAGCGTTGAAGGTCGGGTCCTGCGCGACTCCAGACCGCGAACCCGGTCAGGTCCGGAAGGAAGCAGCCGTAAGCGGAGCCTGGTGGGTGCCGTAGGGATGCCTGGCTGGAGCTCTGAGTTGAGGTAGCGACCGAGGTATCCGTGGTCGGAGGCGGGTGCACGGCCACATCTGTGTCCCCGCGAGGGGAGCGCCTCCGGGTGCGGAAAGGCAGCGAGTGGCGGACGAGAAGCAGCACCAGGCTCTGTACCGCCGGTATCGGCCGCAGACGCCCACCGAAGTCCTGGGTCAGGACCACGTGGTGCGCGCGCTCACCGGTTCGATCCGCGAGGGCCGCCTGCATCATGCGTTCCTGTTCTGCGGGCCGCGGGGGACGGGGAAGACCTCGACGGCTCGGATCCTCGCCAAGATGGTCAACTGCGAGAACGGCCCCACGGCTGAGCCCTGCGGCGTGTGTTCGCAGTGCGTAACGATCCGTGAGGGCACCCACCTGGACGTCGTCGAGATCGACGCGGCGAGTCATGGAGGGGTCGAGGACGCGCGCGAGCTCCGCGAGAAGGCGCCGACCGCGCCGGTGCAGGGCCGCGAGAAGGTCTACATCATCGACGAGGCGCAGCGCCTGTCCCGCGAGGCGTTCGACGCCCTGTTGAAGGTCTTCGAAGAGCCGCCGGCCGGGGTGCGGTTCGTGCTCGCGACCACCGAGCCGCACAAGATGCCGGCCACGATCGTGGGGCGATGCCAGCGGTTCGACTTCCGGCGGCTCTCGATGGAGCAGCTCGCCGCGCACCTCACCGACATCGCGCAGAAGGAAGGCGTCACGCTGGAACCTTCGGCTGCGCACTCGATCGCGCGTCAGGCCGAGGGTTCCGCGCGCGATGCGATCTCGCTGCTGGACCAGGCGAGCGTGCTGGGCGGCGCCACGATCGACGACGACGCGATCCGGGCGCTCCTGGGTGCCCCTCGAGGCGAGGTCCAGCAGGAGCTGGCAGACGCGGTCGCCGTGGGCGACGCGCGCACTGCGTTCGAGGTGGTCGACCGGCTGGTGCAAGACGGTCAGGATCTGCGCAACGTCACCGCCGAGTCGCTCGGGCACTTCCGGAACCTGCTGCTCGCGAAGACCGCGCCCGGCCAGCACGACCTGATCGACGTGGCCGCCGACGCCTACGAAGCCCTGCGGGTCCAGGCCGAGAAGTACACGCCGGGCGAACTCGCGCGCGTGATCTCCCTGCTGCTCGCCGCCCAGCAAGACATGCGCTGGACGACCTCGCCCCGCATCTCGCTCGAGCTCGCGCTCGTACGCGCGACGATCCCCGATACCGACCCGAGTCCCGCGGGGCTGGTCGCTCGCCTGGAACGGCTGGAGCGGCTCGCGAACCTGGAGGCGGGCTCGGTGGTGCCGACGGCGTCGGCGCCTACGCATGCCCGCACGCCCAGCCCGGCTGACGACGTCGAGATCCCGGCGCCCGCCGCGCCGATCGAGTCGCCCGAGCTCGCCGCCTCCCCGATCGAGGACGTCACCACGATCCCGGAGGCGGCCGAGGCGCCGATCGCGCCGCCGCCCGAGCCCGAACCCGCTGCCTCGAAGCCATCGGCGCCCGAGGAGCACGCGACCCAGATGCCGGTGCCGCACGCCGCCGACGCCGGCAGCGTCGACGTCACGATGCTTCGCCGTTCGTGGCCTTCGCTGATCGATCATCTCGGCTCGAGCCGGCAGCCGATCCTGAAGGCGATCCTCGAGTCGGCCACTGTGTCGGCGTTCGACGGCGCGACCCTGGAATTGGCGTTCCCGCCCGACCGCAAGGTCGGCCCGCAGAAGGTCGCCGACCGCCAGGACGAACTTCGCTCGGCGTTGAACGATCTCTTCGGGATCTCGCCGGTCATCACCTGCGTCGTACGAGAGGCGCGGGACCCGGTGGGCGGTGTTGCGGCGGTGGAGGTCGTCGACGAGGAGGACGTACCCGACGAGGCCGAGGCACTCCGTCGGGTACAAGAGGTGCTGGGCGCTACGCCCGTGGATCCTGCCGGGGACACGGGATAGGCATGGGGTACGAAGGCCCGATCCAAGAGCTGATCGACGAGCTGGCCCGCCTGCCCGGCGTCGGCCCGAAGTCGGCGCAACGGCTGGCCTTCTGGCTGGTCAAGGCGCCGATCGACGACGCCAAACGGCTCGCTCAGGCGATCATCGAGGCCAAAGAACGCATCTTCTTCTGCCGTGAATGCGGCAACGTCGCCGAAGGCGATCTCTGTCGCGTCTGCCGCGACGAATCGCGCGACCGCACGCAGCTCTGTGTGGTCGAGGAACCTAAGGACGCCGCCACGCTGGAGAAGGCCGCTCTGATCCAGGGGCGCTTCCACATCCTGGGCGGGGCGATCAGCCCCCTCGATGGGATCGGACCCGACGACCTTCGCGTGCAGGAGTTGCTCGACCGGGTCGAACGCGACCACGTACAGGAGGTGATCCTCGCGACGAACCCGAACCTCGAAGGGAACGCCACCGCGATGTACGTCGCCGCGTTGCTGAAGCCGCTGGGGGTCAAAGTGACGCGGCTCGCGAGCGGACTGCCGGTCGGGGGCGACCTGGAGTACGCCGACGAAGTGACCCTCTCGCAGGCCCTCGAGGGCCGGCGGGAGATGTGACTGGGGAGACGAGCATGGCACCCCCCGGCGCCGACGAGGTCGCGGACCGCGCATTGATCCTTTACGCGCTGACGCGGCGCGGGACGATCGAGCTTGCGCTCGGGGAGTTCGCCCTCGAGCCATCCCGGATGGCACAGGCCGAGGCCGCCCGGGTCGAGACCGACCGATGGATCGCCCGCGAGTCGCTCGGCGACGCCTTGACCGCGACGGAGCGGCGCTTGTTCGAGACGGCGTCGGGCACATGGCCGAAGCCGGCGATCGATGACGCCCTCTGGCGTCGCGAAGCCCTCGGGGTGCTGCTGTGGGCGCTCGGGCACCTGGGCGAGATGGCGCCCTACGGAGCGGAGTTTCCCGCGCACGATCTGGAGGCGGCGATCACGCGGTACGGCTCGGTGGCGGCGTTCCGGGCCGAGGGGCGGCTCCGTGCCGCCGACGAGTTCGATGCGGCCTGGATGGAGGCCGACGCGTGGTTCGGCGCCACCGAGGGCCGGGTCGGCGACGACGCCGCAGTGGCCTCGACGGCGGCCGAACGGTTCCGTGCGCTCAGCTGGCTGCGTGACGGCGGCGCCGCACCAGCGTGACGATCGCCCAGATCGCAAGCCCGATCGCGGCGACGGGCACCAGATAGCCGAGCCCGATGATCACGGCGCTCACGACGCGAAGGAACCCCTCCCATCCCAGTCGGATCGCATCGCCCAGGCTGGGGTTGTCGGTCGTCGGCGAGGGCGACTCTTCGGGCGCGTGCTGTTCCCGCAGCTCCACCTTGATCGTCGCCTCGGCCACCTGGTTCTTGATGAACCGCAGCTGACCCTGAGACTTCTCGATCTCGAACTGGGTCTGATCGATCAGTCCGGCGAACCGGAGGATCTCGGAGGACGATGTGGCCTTCGCCTGCAGGCTGCGCAGGAGGTCGCGCTGGCCGAGCAAGATCCTTAGCCGGGCGGTCTGGTCGATGAACTCGGCGGTGACGTCCTCACCGGTGACCTCGTCGGCTTTGACCTCGCCGATCCCGCGGAGCCGCTCCATCGCGACGTCGAACTTCTTCGCGGGGATCCGAAGGGTGAAGGTGCCCGTGTTCTGGTCTCGTGTCGACGACGTGAGGACGAAGCCTCCGAGGCTCGTGGCGACACGCGCCACGCTCGCGAGCGAGGTCTCGAACTTCCCGTCGGGCACGATGACCGAGATGCGTCCGTCGCGCACGATCTTCGAGAGGTCGCCTTGGGGCTGCGCGGCGGGCAGGCCCGACGTGCCGTTAAGAGCGGGTTGGCCGCTTCCGCCGCTCGCATCGTCGAACGCGGAATAGGTAAGGCCGCCGCTCGTCAGCGTGCCCGCCCGGGTCCCCCCTTCATCGAGTCCAGGCGCGGGCGCCGGGGAAGCTTGCTCCCAGGTGGCGGCCTTGGGCAGGGTCGCGGCAGGGTCGGCGGGAACGCCGCCCACGGTGTCGCCCGAGTCTTTGAACCCCGCGCTGGCGGCCGACGAGTCTTGGCTCGAGTGCTGGCTCAAGAACCCGATGCTTCCAGCCAGCACGACGAACGCGACGAGCGCCGCGGCGATCCCACCCCATTGGCGCTCACGCAGGGGAAGGCGGCGCGAGCGGCCTTTCACGTACCCCGAGCCCGACCCGGAGGCGGCGCTCGACAGCACGGCGGTCTCGCGAGCTGCTGCCTCGGTCAGATCGGCCTCGAACTGCTGCAAGAATCGGATCTCCGTGTTCATGCCTCGACCTCCGTGGTCAGCTGCATCCCGCGCTCTTGCAGCATCAGCGCCACCTTCCGCAGGCCACGGCTCACGCGCTGGCGGGCGTTCGCCTCGCTGCAGCCGAGCCGTGAGGCGACCTCCGGGTAGCCCATCTCGTCGATCACGCGAAGCTTCATCGCGTCGCGCTGGTCGGGGCTCAGGGTCTCCAGGGCCTCGCTCAGGGCGCCGCGGATCGGCGCGAAATCGATCAGGTCCTCGATGCGTTCGTAATCCTCGAGAGGGAGCTCGCGCTCGGGGATCCCGATGCGGCGGCGCGCGCTCGCGTCGACCCGTCCGCTGCGGAAGAAGCGTCCCAGCCGGTGCCGGGCGATGCCGTAGATCCACGCCACGCCGTTCACCCCCTTGTCGGTGTAACTCTGCCGTGAGGCGAACGCCTCGGCGAAGGTCTCGGCCGTGAGCTCGGCCGCCGTCTCGGGATCCAGCGTGCGGCGCGCGAAATACCTGAGCAGATCCTCCGCGTGCCGCCGGTAGAGCTCGGTGAACGCGTCCGGCTCATCTCGTGATGCGAGCAGGAGCTCGGTATCGGTGCGCTGGTCCGGCACGGGGTGTCCCCTTCGTCGTGGGTCCTCGCGGGTCGGTTCTCCAGCTACATGCCGCGAGGCGGTTCCGGCGTGACAGGCCGGTTGGACGACGAGGATCGGCGCGGTGGTTCCCCGGCGGGGCCGGTCAGCGCTCGAGGACGATCTTGCCGAGTTGATCACCGGCGTCGAGCCGGGCGAGCGCCGCCGGGAAGGCCTCGAACGGAAAGGTCGAATCGACCGGCACCGGCTCGACCTCGCCTCGATCCAGCATGCCCACAGCGTCGGCGAACTCGCGGTGGTCGTTCATCGTCGAGCCGATCACGTGCAGCTGTCGCCAGAAGAGCGTTGGGAGGTGGAGTTCGGCGGTGCGCCCGCTGGTGGAGCCGTTCGTGACGAGCCGTCCACCACGCGCGAGGGACCGGATCGAGCGCTCGAACGTCGCCGGACCGACGTTGTCGACCACGATGTCGACCCCGAGGCCGTCGGTCGCGTGACGGACCGCCCGGTCGAAGTCGCCCGAGGAGTCGAAGCTGCCTGCGGCTCCGTGATCGAGCGCCCACGCGAGCTTGTCCGATTTCGTCGAGGTTGCGAACACTTCCGCGCCGAGCGCCAAGGCGAGCTGGAAGGCCGCGGTCGAGGTGCCACCGCCGATCCCGATCACGAGCACGCGGTCACCCGTCCGCACGAGCGCCTGCCGGAGCATCCGCAACGCCGACGACATGACCAGCCCGAACGCCGACGCCTCGGCCCAGTCCAGATGGGTCGGTTTCCGCACGGCGTTCACCGCCGGCACCACGACGTGTTCGGCATGGGCACCCCATCGATGTTCGCCCACGATCCTGAAGGTGTTGCAGAACGTGATGTCGCCGTGAAGGCAGGCCTCGCACGCGCCGCACGACGTCGACGGGTCAATCATCACCTCGTCGCCCACGGCGACGCCCATCACGCCGGTGCCGACCGAGTCGACCACGCCCGCGCCGTCGGCCCCGCCCACGTGGGGAAGCGAGGGCGGACGTGGCAAGCCCCGCGCGACCCATAGATCCAGATGGTTCAGCGCGGAGGCGCGGAGCGCGATCCGGACCTCGCCCGGACCGGGCTCGGGCGTGGGAACCTCGCCGAGGGCGTACGCCTCGGGACCGGTGACATCGTGCAACAGCCAGGCGCGGATCGGGCTCACCTCCACGAGCAGACGTCCGATGCTAGCGTGCCCGCATGACGGAATCGTTCCCACGCCAGTACGCGCGGACGCGTGGCTTCAACCTCGGCCTTCCCCGGTCCTTCTCGATCGCGTCCGACGGATCGCGGGTCGCTTTCTTACGGACCGCGACCGGTGAGGATCCGCTCGCCTCGCTGTGGGTCTTCGATGTCGCCGCGGACCGTGAGCGACTCGTGCACGGCCCCGATGCCGAGGATCACGTCACCGAGGAAGAGCGTGACCGGCGAGAGCGCATGCGCGAGAGCCAGACGGGCGTCGTGACGTACGCCGCGGACCCGGCGCTGACGATCGCATCGTTCGTCGTGGGCGATCACCTGCTCGTCGCGGATCTCGTGGAGGGCGGGATCCGGGAGCTGACACCGGCGGGACCGGCGTTCGACGCCCGGCCGGACCCCACCGGTCGTCAGGTCGCGTACGTCACCGGTGGCGAGCTGCACACGATCGACGTCACGGCGGGCACCGACCGCCGTCTCGCCCACGATAAGGATCCAGACGTCCACTGGGGTATCGCGGAGTTCGTCGCGGCCGAAGAGATGGAACGCCGACGAGGGTACTGGTGGGCGCCCGACGGGACCCGGCTGCTCGCGTGCCGCGTGGACGACAGACCGTTGCCGATCTGGCACATCGCGTCGCCGATCGATCCGACCTCACGGCCACGCGCTGTGCGCTACCCGCGGGCCGGCACGCAGAACTCGATCGTCACGCTGCACGTGTTCGGGCTCGACGGCTCGCGGGTCGACGTCACGTGGGACCGCGAGGCTCTCGAGTACGTGGTGGCCGTCTCGTGGACGGAGGAAGGACCACCGCTCTTGTTGGTCCAGTCCCGCGACCAGCGCACGATGAAGGTGCTCGCGATCGACCCCGACACGGGCCGCACCGAGGTCGAGTGGGAGGACCACGACGACGTCTGGACACACATCACGCCCGGTGTGCCCGCGTGGCTCCCCGGTGGCCGGCTCCTGATGGCCGGCCACCGCGACGATACCCGGGCGCTCCTGATCGATGACGCGCCCGTGACCCCGGCCGGGCTCCAGGTCGATTCGGTGCTCGCGGCGGGCGACGCGATCGTGTTCCTCGCCGCTGAAGAGCCGACCGAGCTGCATGTCTGGCGCCTCGGCGCCGATGGGGCGCTCGCCCGGATCAGCGAGGGGACAGGCGTGCACGGCGCCGTCGTGGAAGGAGAGCTCGCCGTCGTCGTGTCCGAGACCGTCGACGCGCCGTTCCCGACGGCCGCCCTGCAGCGCGCCGCCTCGACGGTGCACACGTTCACGCGGAACGCAGCGACGCCGGTGCTCGAGGCGAAGCCGGTCTTCCTGTCGCTCGGGCCGAAGGAGTTGCGGACCGCGGTGCTCACGCCGCACGGGGCGACACCGACTGAACCGCTCCCCGTCTTGCTCAACCCGTACGGCGGCCCGCACTGGGGTCGGGTGGCGCGCACCCAACGGGCGTTCCTCGAAGATCAGTGGCTCGCCGATCAGGGGTTCGTGGTGCTCGTGATCGACGGGCGCGGCACGCCGTACCGAGGCGTGGCATGGGAGCAGTCCGTGTCGGGAAGCTACGCCGACGTGGCGCTCGACGATCAGGTGGAGGCGCTGCACGAGGCGCACGAGATGCTCGGCTACCTCGACCTGTCGAAGGTGGCGATCCGAGGCTGGTCCTACGGCGGGTACTTGACGCTCGCCGCGATGCTGCGGCGACCCGACGTGTTCCACGCCGGGATCTCGGGGGCGCCGGTGACCGACATGTCGTTCTACGACACCCACTACATGGAGCGCTACCTCGGCACCCCCCAGTCGAACCCCGAGGCGTACGAACGCTCGAACGTCGTGAAGGATGCGGCGAACCTGCAGGGCGAGCTGCTGCTGATCCACGGGCTCGCCGACGACAACGTCTACGTGACCCACGCTTTGCAGATGTCGAAAGCGTTGATGGAGGCGGGTCGCCGGCACGCGATGATCCCGCTCTCGGGCATCACCCATCGCCCGATCGATGAGCACGCCGCCGAGAACATGCTCAACATCGAGGTGGAGTTCTTGAAGCGGTCGCTCGGCGTGGACATGAGCCAGAAATAACCCGAGGACCCGGGTCAACCCCGGGTCCTCGTGCGTGCCCGCCGTTCTCTAGTCGATGGGCCGGGCCACTCCGTCGAGCGGTGCGGTCACCGGGATGTCCATCAGCTGGAGGATCGTCGGCATGATGTCGTACGTGTGGAACGGTTTCCCCGTCGTGTTCGCGAACGCGAGGCTCGGGGACCAGAAGACCATCGGCACGCGCTGCACCGATTCCTGGGCTCCACCGTGGTCGCCGTAGACGCCGTAGCTGGTTTTGTCGTGCAGCAGCCCGACGACGTCCGGTCCGTTCGATGCCGCCATCGTGTCGACGATCTCCTGTGCATGCTCCTTCCACCATGACCGTTCCGACGACGTCATCGATCGGGTTCCGAACAGCTGGAAGCGATCGCCGTCGTGCCAGTAGGCCGCGGTGACGCCTGGCACCTTCAGCATCGCCTTCGAGGCCGTCTTCATCTTGGCCACGGAGTGGTCGGTCAACCAGGTCTCGATCGCGGTCGACTGGTACGAGAACTGCACGTTGCCGGTCGCGAGCAGGGGAGCCAGCGCCGGCGACGGGGCGTTGTAGGCCACGGTTTCGAGGAAGCACGCGGAGGGGCAGCCCCCGTCGTACACGCTCGGACCGTAGTACCAGTTGCTGTCTCCGGCCTTCAACGTCGCCTTCCCGTAGAAGGCCTTCCCGTAGGTCGCGCCGTGATCGGCGGTG
Source organism: Actinomycetota bacterium (assembly GCA_039933515.1). Taxonomy (GTDB): domain Bacteria; phylum Actinomycetota; class UBA4738; order UBA4738; family HRBIN12; genus JAOUEA01. The sequence continues at coordinate 7,904 of JBDTNY010000129.1, read as the reverse complement.
AGGACCACCAGTGTCTCTCCGCCGTCCGACGCGTCCTTGGCCGCGGCCGCGTCCAGGAGCTTGCCGAGCTGGACGTCGGCGTTCTCAGCCGCGCATCGAACATGTGTCTGATTCGCTCCCAGGATGGCCGGGTCCAGGTCCAGGTCGTTGCAGTCCCCGGCAAAGGCCGCGGCGTCGTCCTGCGCGCCCCAGATATGCCCAGCCTTGTCGATAGCCCCCAGCGTCACGAACATCCCGGACCAGTCCTCTCGGCCGATCATCTCGATGGCCGCGTCGGCGGCCCAGGTGTCGCCGCCGGTGTGCCCTGCCTGTGCCGAGTGATCGGTGCCGGGGAAGAATCGGTTCCCTTCCTCCGGGTACAACCATGCCGGGTACGAGCCCAGCGTCCCGTAGTCGAGTCCTTTGTCCGCGTTGATGTAATACCGACCGCACAACGTCGGATCGTTCGCGTCTGCTTCGAGGAGATAGCTCGGCACGTTCTTGCCGAACGCGTAGCGCCACTGGCCCTTCACTGGAAGTCCGGTCGACGGGTCGAGCGCCGCGTAGAGGTTCCTGCATCCGCCGGTCGCGCTACCGCTCGCGTCCACCGCGTAATCGGAGGTCACGTTCGACTTGCGGCTCGAGAGCCGCACGGCGATGTCACCAGTCGCCGCGGTCGCCGTCTCCACGGCGTAGGACTTCTCGCCGACGACGATGAAGGCCTTGTCAGGAAACGCCGTGTGCAGATAGTCCGCGAGCTTCGGGTAGCCGGTGCCGCCGTTCTCGGCGTTGATCAGCGTGCCGTAGTTGGCCAGGCTCAGGTCGCCCGTGATGTGCATCTCGCCGGCGCCGGCACCGAGCAGGTTCCCTGCGTCTCGGTAGGCCTCGTCGGTCCAACCCATGTGCTTGGGCAGCTGGCCGGAGGTGATGACGTTGTGCGCCATCACCGTCTCCGACGCCATGTAGCCCAGGTACGCGTTCTTGAAGCTCGTTCCCGCGCCTTGCAGCGCACGGAAGTTCGGCATGTTGAACTGGCTCGCGTACTTCGGGACCATCTGGTCGAACAGCACGATCAACACCCTGGTCGGACGCGCAGGTGTCGCCTGCGCTCCGAGTCCGCTGGTCCACACCGGCAGCGTGAGCGCCATCGCCACGCTTGCCACTACGATCCTTGCCCTGACGCGCTTCATCGAGCCCCCTCACTCCTGATCGGTGGATGATGCGCCGATCCGCGGAAGCGGGCAAATTCGACCTACGGCATCTGCGGGTCCTTCTCCCGGATAGGCTTGGTGGATGGGTCCGCTGGAGGAAGCGCTCGACGAGATCGCACGCCGGACTGGCTTCTCGGGTGTCGTGCGCGTGGACCGTGCGGGCCGGGTTGACCTCGCAAAGGCCTACGGGCTCGCCGATCGCGGCCACGAGATACCGAATACGGTCGACACCCGGTTCGCGATCGCGAGCGGCGCGAAGGGCCTGACGGCGCTCGCGGTGATGAGCCTGATCGAGGAGGGTTCGCTGAACCTCACCACCGCGGCACGTTCGGTGCTCGGCGACGACCTCCCGCTCATCGACGACGCCGTGACGATCGAACAGTTGCTCTCGCACCGGTCGGGGATCGGCGACTACCTCGATGAGGACACTGATCACGAGATCACCGACTACGTGATGCCGATACCGGTGCATGAGCTCGCAACGTCCGATGAGTATCTGGCGGTGCTCGCAGGTCATCCCACTGCCTTCCCCCCGGGCGAACGGTTCGCCTACTGCAATGGAGGATTCGTCGTGCTCGCGCTGATCGCTGAGCGCACGAGCGGGGTGCCCTTCCACGAGCTCGTCCGTCGACGGGTGTGCGAGCCGGCGGGCATGCTGGACACCGAGTTTCTGCGCTCGGACGAGCTCCCGGGGGGCGCTGCGCTGGGGTACCTCTGGGACGATGGCCTCAGGACGAACGTGCTCCACCTCCCGGTTCGCGGTAGCGGGGACGGCGGCATCTACTCGACCGCGGCGGATCTCGGGTCCTTCTGGAAGGCGTTGTTCGCCGGGCGGATCGTCTCCAGGGACCGGGTGGCCGACATGGTGCGGCCTCGTGGCGACGTGCCGCCCGGGTCGAAGCGTTACGGTCTCGGATTCTGGCTGCACCCGTCGAGCGACATGGTGATGCTGGAAGGGTATGACGCCGGCGTTTCCTTCCGCAGCGTGCACGATCCCGCGACTACCACTACCCACACCGTGATCTCGAACACGTCCGACGGGGCCTGGCCGATCCTGCGCTTCCTCGACGACCGCCTGGGGATCTGAGTCGTCCGGCTGGTCTCACGGGCGAAGTCCCGCCGCTAGACTCGGACGCGTTCCCGAGCGCTGGAGCAGGAGCGAGGCGTGCCCATCATCGTCCAGAAGTACGGCGGCACCTCCGTCGGGTCCGTTGAGCGGATCCAGGCGGTGGCCGATCGCGTCGTGAAGGCGCGTGAAGCCGGGAACGACGTCGTGGTCGTGGTCTCGGCGATGGGCGACACGACCGACGATCTGATGCAGATGGCGCATCTGATCGCACCGACCCCTGACCCTCGCGAGCTCGACATGCTGCTCACGGCGGGGGAGCGCATCGCGATGTCCCTGCTCGGGATCGCGATCAACGCCCGCGGGTGCAAGGCGGCGAGCTACACGGGTTCGCAGGCCGGGATCATGACGGACACCCAGCACGGCTCGGCCAAGATCGTCGAGATACGGCCAAAGCGCATCATCGAGGCCCTCGAGGGCGGGATCGTCGTAGTGCTCGCGGGATTCCAGGGGTTGTCGGTGACCCAGTACGAGATCACCACCCTCGGCCGGGGCGGTTCCGATCTCACGGCCGTGGCGATGGCCGGAGCGATCGGCGCAGATGTGTGCGAGATCTACACCGACGTGGCCGGGGTGTTCACGGCGGATCCCCGGATCGAGCCGAAAGCCCGAAAGGTCGACGTGATCTCGTACGACGAGATGCTCGAGCTCGCGGCCTCGGGTGCCAAGGTGTTGCAGTCTCGCTCGGTGGAGTATGCGCGGCGTTACGGGGTCAAGCTGCACGTGCGATCGTCGTTCGACGACGCATCGGGGACGTGGGTGCAGGAGGTGGATGACATGGAAGGGGTCCTGATCTCGGGCGTCGCCCTCGATGCCGAGGAAGCGAAGGTCACGCTCGACGGGGTGCCGGACCGCCCCGGCGTCGCCGCAACCGTTTTCCGGGCGATCGCCGACGACGGCATCAGCATCGACATGATCGTGCAGAACGTGTCGCACGCAGGGGCCACCGATCTCTCGTTCACGGCGCCCCGAGCCGACGTCCCACGGGTGCGCACCGTGATGGAACGGCTGGTCGGCCAGATCGGCGCGGCAGGCTTCACGATCGACGACGACATCGCGAAAGTGTCCCTGGTGGGTGCGGGCATGAAGACCCACCCGGGTGTTGCGGCCGACATGTTCGACGCGCTCGCCGAAGACGGGATCAACATCGAGATGATCTCGACGTCGCCGATCCGGATCTCTTGCGTCGTTCGGCGAGGAGATGGCGAGCGCGCGCTCGGGCTTGTCCACGACCGGTTCGAGCTGGATCTCGAACGCCTCGATGGCTGACCCCGATCCTCCCGTCGAGCCGCACTCGCCGGCGGCGGAGCTGCCCCCGAGGCCGGATCCGGTCGTGGCCGATCCCGCGGACTCCGAGGCGGCACCAGAGCCGACTTCCCATCCGAGGGCGCCGTTCTGGATCGGCCTAGCTCTGCTGTTCGTGATCTCGGGGATCGCCGCCGCGACGGTCGCGGCCCTCGCTCAGCCCGACGTCTGCGACGGTACGACCTTCCGCTCTGATCGCTTCGGGTATTGCCTCGTCGTTCCACAAGGATGGGCGGCGGATGGAGACGGCACGCTCGGTGAGATACCGGCCGACCGGATCCAGGTGCCCGGCGACGTCGGCACGGTCTACATCCAGGCTGTGCCGATCAGCCAGGGTCAAACTCTCAGGGACTTCGCGGACACGATCCGATCGCTGAACGAACAGGCCGGCTACCAGCTCGAGAAGATCACCCAGCTCTCGGTCGCGGGCGTGCCGGCCCTCCGTTGGGACTTCACCACCGGGGTGAAGGACGGCGTGCGGCTGAGGATGCGCGAGACCGTCTTCATCGATGGCGGCAACGCGTGGCGCGTCCAGACGGCCGAGGATGCCACCGGGTTCGGCGAAACCACGGCGACCGTGGACGCGATGCTCGCGAGTTGGGTGTTCGCGTAACTGATCGCTTCCAAAGGGTCGGGGGACCCCACTGATATCGTGGGACGATCATGCGCGTCGCCGTGGTCGGAGCAACCGGAGCCGTCGGTAGGGAGATGACCCGCACGCTCGAAGAGCGGTCGTTCCCCGTCGACGAGCTGATCCCGTTGTCCTCGGCGAGGAGCGCCGGTCGCACCGTCAGGTTCCGCGACGAAGACTGGGCGGTGCGGGAGCTGTCGTCCGATCTGCTGCGCGGCGTCGATGTCGCGCTCGTGAGCGCAGGCGCGTCCGTCTCTCTCGGGTTCATCCCGGGCGCGGCTGAGAGCGGCACCGTGTGCATCGACAACTCCTCGGCGTTCCGGATGGATCCCGGCGTGCCGCTGTCGATACCCGAGGTGAACCCCGAGGCGCTCGAAGGCTCCCCGCGGATCGTCTCGGTTCCCAACTGCACGACGATCACCGCGATGCTCGCCGTTGCGCCGCTGCATCGCGCCGCTGGGCTGCGATCGCTGGTCATGTCCTCCTATCAATCGGTGAGCGGCGCCGGGCACACGGGGGTGAGCGAACTGCTCGAACAGGTCGAAAAGCTCCGGGGCGACGAGGAGTCGCTGGCGCATCCGGCGCACGAGGCGACTCCGACAGGCCCCACGTTCGGCAAGACGATCGCGTTCAACGTCGTCCCGAAGATCGGTGAGTTCGAAGACGACGGCTTCACCGGTGAGGAGTCGAAGATGATGGCCGAGCCGCGGAAGATCCTCGGGCTGCCCGCCCTTGCGGTGGTGGCGACGTCGGTGCGTGTTCCGGTGATCGTGGGTCACGGCGTCTCGCTGTTGGTCGAGTTCGAGCGGCCGATCTCCGTCGCCGACGCACGCGACGCGATCGCGTCCGCGCCTGGCGTCGAGCTGTGGGACGACCCGGGCAACGGCGTCTTCCCGAGCCCGCTCGATGCGGCCGGGCGCGACGTGGCCCTCGCAGGGCGGATCCGCCAGGTGCCGGGGCGGAGCGACGCGCTCGCGCTGTTCAGCTGCGCCGACAACTTGCGCAAGGGTGCCGCGCTGAACGCGGTGCAGATCGCCGAGCACCTGTTCCGCTAGGTGTTCGTCTAGTTGTCGTCGATCGGCTGGCCGCCGGGCGTCACGGACTCCGTCAGGGGCTTCACGAACCACTTCCCGTAGTCGCTCCACCCTTCCTTCGCGTAGAAGGCGGTCGTCGCCTCACGCCACGAAGCGGTCACAAGCGCCATGCGGAAGCAGCCACGCTTGCGTGCGAGGCCCTCCGCGGCGCGCAGCAGCGCAGAGCCGACGCCCAGTCCGCGTGCGGTCCCGGTGACGACCACGTCGTGCACGCGGGCCTGGGGTCGGTGGTCCCCCAGGCGCTGGTGGTACTCCATATCGACGACGCCGACGACCGAGCCCGCAGCTTCGGCGACCAGCGTGACGTTCCCGATCTGCCGCAGATGACCGGCGAACGCCTGGCGGTGGGTCGGGTCGTCGGCCGTCCCCTCCGCGACGCCGCGCCCCAGCTCCACCAGGAGCCCGGCGACGGCCGGCCAGTCCTGGGGCCGTGCGAAGCGGACGGCGACCGTGGCACGCTCGTCCATCAGAATAGGAATGGCATCCATGGATCGGGGCCGTCGAAGATCGCCGCGAGCGAGTCGACGGCGGGATCGTCCGCGTCGAGGTAGCCGAGCCGGACCGCATCGTGCGCGCGCAGGTAGCCGGTGAACATCGAGGAGAGGACGCCGATCGACAGCGCGCGTCGATCGTGCCCTTCGGTGCGCTCGACCGAGGCGCGACCGCCGCTGACGGCGAGGCGCCATGCGCCCGCATTGTCGGGGTACATGGGGTCGTCGACCGCGAACGTGGCGTCCGCGTCGACTGCCGGGTAGCCACGCGCCTCCATCGCCGCAGGCACGTCGAGCAGGCGCAGCATCCAGTCGTGGCGGTAGGGGCGCTCGACGAACGCGCTCAGGGAGCTGAGCGCGATCGGATCGTTCGGCGGCCCGGCCCACTGCAGCCAGGTGCCGAGCCCGCGGTACCCGCGGAGGTAGGACCAGAGCGCCCGCTGCGCCATTGGCGTCACCGCGAACAGCGTGCGGCAGTCGATCCCGAACGCGACGTCGAGCAGCCCCGGCTCGGTTTGCCGCGTGAACGACGCCACCCCGGTGATGCGGCCGTCCTCCCGGACCACGACCGTGCGTCCGGTGTCGTCGTCGGAGGCCGGGAGCAGGCGGGAGATCCAGAGCTCGTCGGTGACCGGCTCGACGGGCCCGGCCGAGGTCGAGATCCACTCGCGGTACGCCGCGTGCATCTCGCCGACATCATGCGTCGGGTCGGCGAGCTCGGCGGTCGGGAGGGCCTCGTCGCCCGGCGGCAGCGCGTCCAGCGCCACACGGTGGCGGATGAACACGCCGGCGGTCTCATAGCCCATCTTGCGGTAGGGAGCCAGGACCGCGGGGAAGAGCGTCGTGAGCGGCATTCCGTGCTCCCGGGCACGGTCGAGCAGCGCCTTGATGCACGCGGTCGCGAGTCCACCTTCGCGATGTTCGGGCAGCGTCGCCACTCCCCAGATCCCCGAGCAGCCGATCGGTCGTCCGCCGAACCACTGGTCGAAGTGGAAGTCACCCGCCGTGGCGACGACCCTACCGTCCTCGATCGCGACGCGCATATCGTCGAGCGGCCAGAACGGTGACCGCGCGATCGCTCGTTCCCGCGAGAAGTTCAGCGCGGTGGACGTCGTCTCGGCGATGCCGAGGAGGTGCTCCTGTCCGGGCGCGACGATGTTCATGGGAACGCACATCCACACGGCGTGGCGCCGCACTTCGGGCAGCCATCGGCGTAGCGCGCCATCGTCGCCTCGAGGTCGACCCCTTCGATGTTCGCGAGGGACAACAGCCACGCGAGGACGTCGCCGAACTCGTGCTCCAGGTTCGCGCGATCGCCGGTCCGCAGTGCCTTCGCGAGTTCCCCGACCTCCTCGGTGAGCCACCGGAACGTGGCGTCCCGGCCGCGTTCCGCGTCTCGCGCGAGATAGGTGTTCCGGAGTGCGGACTGGAGTGCGGCGAGTTCCATCGGGCGAGTCTAGCGGCGGACCCCTCCCCCTCGGCCGGCGGATCCTCGGATCCCCGACTTGTCTACCAACCGGTAGAGAAGGCATACTCCTGCCCATGGCGGACAGCGGGGGGACCGCGCCTTCGATCGTGGAGAAGCTGTCGGGCAAGCGGATCCTGCTGACCGGCGTCACGGGCTTCCTCGCGCAGGTGGTGTTCGAACGCCTGCTCGCCGACTTCCCCGACACGAAGGTCGTGCTGCTCGTGCGGTCCCAGACCGGCGCCTCGAGCCGCGAGCGCGTCGAGTACATGCTGCGCAAGCCGGCGTTCAACACCCTGCGCGACCGCATCGGTAACGACGCGCTGCTCCAACTCCTGAATGAGCGCGTCGAGGTGATCGACGGCGACTTCGGCCGCGGCGTGCCCGAGATCCCCGGCGGGATCGACATCGCGTGCCACTCGGCCGCGACCGTCAGTTTCGACCCGCCGATCGACGAGGGGTTCATGACGAACCTCCAGGGCGCGATCAACCTGTATCAAGGGGTGCTTGCCGGCGGCTCAACACCCTCGCTGGTCCACGTCTCCACCGCCTACGTGGCGGGCGTGCAGAAGGGCGTGATCCCCGAGGGTCCGCTCGAGCAC
>JBDTNY010000128.1:0-11146 GCA_039933515.1 Actinomycetota bacterium | reverse complement strand
CGTGACGAGCACGCACGTCGCGCCAGCCGGCATCACCGAGCGCGGCCGCCTGCACGGTGGAGTCGACCACGTCGGTGAACAGCACCGTCGCGAGGACGCGATCGAAGTCCGCCTGCTCGACGCGGAGCGACTCGACGAACGCCGCGATGTGGGGGACGAGATCGTCGAGCGGATAGACGTGGTCCTCTCCCGGGAGTTCGACGATCTGCGCGCCCGGTGTGTGCTCCGCGACCCACCGTCCTTCGTCGACGTTGGTGAACGCGTCTCCCGTCCGATGCAGGACGAGCGTCGGGGCTTGGACGGAGGGGAGGATGTGACGGACGTCGGTTTCCATCACCGCCCGGTCGCGGGCGACGGCGTCCCCCGGGCTGGCCGACAGCCGGAGCAGCTTCCCGTACGCCCGCACGATGGTTTCGTCGTGCAGCAGCGATGGGGACAGCATCGCTACGACCTCACGAACGAAGGCGTCGGTGCCCCACGCCTGCTCGATGCGTTCGAAGTACTCCTCGTACATCTCCCGGGTCCAGGACCCGGGGTAGTCGGGCGCCGGTGTCCCGCGCACCATCGGAGCTTGCACGATCACCCCCGACGTGCGATCCGGGTGCGTCGCGGCGAACATGAAGCAGAGGGCCGCGCCGCTCTCGATCCCGAAGACGAACGCACGCTCCGACGAGGCTGCGTCCATCACGGCGCGGATGTCGTCCATCTGCGCTTCGATCGTGGCCGCCTCGCCCGTCCACGAACGGTCCGACGTGCCGCTTCCACGCCGGTCGAAGACCAGCACGCGGCCGATCGAGGCCAAGCCTCGAACGAACGACACGAACGGCGGGAACTCCCAGGCGGCCTCGATGTTGGAGTAGTCGTACGGGACGAACACGAGGTCCACAGGACCGGAACCCACGATCTGGTAGCCCACGTGGATCCCGTCCGCGGCGCGCGCGTACCGTGTCTCGGGGGCTTGGGTCATGACGTCTCCCGGTAGACGACGTTCGCCAGTCGATCGAACTGCCAGACGATGTCGATCGGACCGTCGCCCACCGGCCGATAGGAGATGTAGGCGCCGTTGGGGGGCCTCGCGTACTTGGTGTGAGCAGTTTCCATATCAGGCCACCCCCCGGTGGAGGTCAGGTTTCGGCCAGGCTTGCAGCATCGTCCGCGCCCAGGACACGTCGAGGTTCTCACTTCGTCAAGTCTCGCTCGCGCCGGACGGTGGGCGCAATCTGTTGCCCAACCTGTGGCATGGCTACCGGGCTCCATCGAGTCGCGCCTTGCATCACTCCTTGGAGCGCAGGATGAGTTCGAGGCGCCTGGCCATCTGGGGACTGGCGCCGAGATCTTCGTGCTTGAAGTGATCGAAGCTTGGCCCAGATACATTGCAGCACAACGGCACTCTAGCACTGGGTACTGCTCCGTATCAAGCCTCCCACGACCAGCCGTTTCACATTTCTGTCGGCGTTGATGTTGCCTAAAGTGTTGTCTGATTTGCTTTAGTTCGTCCGCCCAGCGCCGCCGGCGCCGTTCCGGCGAACGTCAGACCACCACTCGGTAGAGGTGCCAGCGATCGGGGACGCCCTTCAGCACGGCCGGTGCTCTTCGCTTCTCACGCGATCACCCGATACAGGCGCCAGGTGTCCGGAACGCCCTTCAGCTCGTGCTCGCCAGCGTCCTCGAAGGCCAGCCCGGATCCGGCGACCAGGTCCTTGACCGTCTGCGAGACGAGCACCGCGTTCGAACCGGCGAGCGCCGCGACCCGTGCGCCGATGTGTACGGCGATCCCGCGAACGTCATCGCCGGAAAGCTCCACTTCGCCCGTGTGGCAGCCGGCGCGGATGTCCAACCCGAGCGACCTGACCGCCCCCACGATGGCCTCTGCGCATCGAACCGCCCGCGCGGGGCCATCGAAGGTAGCGAGGAGTCCATCGCCGGTGGTGTTCACGTAGCGCCCCCGGAACCTCTCGATCTCCGCCTTCGCCTTCTTGTCGTGGGCCGCGAGCAGCTCCTTCCATCGGGCGTCGCCGAGCTCGGCGGCCCTCCCGGTCGACCCAACGATGTCGGTGAAGAGGACCGTGGTGAGCACGCGGTGGGCCTCCTCCGTTGCTCGCGAGCCCGTCACGAACGCTTCGATCTCGGCCAGGAGCGGCTCTTGGTCTCCTGCCCATGGAAAGGAGTCGATGCCGGTGAGCTCGACGAACCTCGCCCCGGCGATCCGATCGGCGACGTCGCGGCCTCCCTCGATCGGGACGTCCCGATCCCCTGTCCGGTGCAGCACGAGCGTCGGAACGTGGATCGCGGACAGCATCCCGCGAAGGTCGAGGGCGGCCATCCATAGGGAGTACGCCGCCTCGGTCCCGGGACTGGCGCTCTGCCGGAGGAGCCGCGAGTACCAGCGGACGATCCGGTCGTCGTTCGCTACCGACGGAGCGACCTCCCTGAGCCACCGGCGCGCGTAAGCGTCCGTCCCCCAGAAGCTCTCGCGCTCGGCGTCCCACACGTCCATGGCCGACGGGGTGTACCCCCAGGGATAATCAGGTGCGGTGAGTATCTTCGCCCGAGCCGCGTAAAGGATCAGCGCGCGCGTCCGCTCGGGGTTCGCGGCGGCGAATGTCGCTGCGAGCGGCGCCCCATCATCGCCACAACCGAAGAGGGCGGCCTGTTCCGAGCCCGCCGCATCCATCACGGCGCGGACGTCGTCGATCCGGGCCTCGAGCGTGAAGAGGTCGAGGTCGACGGTGCGGTCCGAGAGGCCGTTGCCACGCTTGTCGAAGAGCAGCAGCCGCGAGAAGGATGCGAGTCGTTCCAGGAATCGGGCGCACAGCGGGTTCTCCCATTGCAGCTCGACGTTCCAGATCCAATCGTGGATGAAGACGAGGTCGACCGGTCCGTCGCCGACGATCTGGTAGGCGATGTGGACGTCCCCGCTCTTCGCGAACCGGATCTCAGGGATGTCCATGTCAGGTCACCACCCGGTAGAGCCGCCAGCGGTCGGGGACGCCCTTCAGCGCGTGCTCGCCTACGCCTTCGAACGAAAGACCACTGCCTGCGACGAGGCCCTTCACGGTCTGCGACACGAGGACCTCGTTGGGTTCTTCACGTCGTCAGTCTCGTTCGCGCTGGACGCCAGGTGCAAGTTGTTGCCCAGACTGTTGCCCAGTCCTCGGTCCCGCAAGAGGTCACATCTGCTTCATGCTTTGGAGCTCAAGATGTCTTCGAGACGCTTCGCCATCTGTGGACTGGCCCCGAGATCCTCATGCTTGAAGTAACAGAAGACGTCGGCGCCGCCGGCGAGCGCCGTGCCGATCCGATCCGCCCACGGCTGCAGCTCGTCGTCGGTGTACTCGGTCTTACGCAGGCGGAAGTAGCCGGCAGGATCCCACGAGATCTCCTCGGGGGCCGGGTCCTTCTCATCGGTCTGCGCGACGCACCATGCCACGCCCTGATCCCGGAGCAGGTCCCGGGCCTCCAACCACGACGCGTGACGGAACTCCATCGCGAACCGGGGGTTGCCGTTCCCGGTCGGGGGAAGGTAGCCGACGAAGCCCTCGATCAGGGCGCGGTCGTAGTGCAGGTTCGGTGGGCACTGGAAGAGCACGCACCCCAGCCGGTCGCCCAGCGTCTTCGCGCGGTCCAGGAAGTCGCGCACGTCGTCGTCGCAGTCCTTCAACCGCCGGGAGTGCGTGATGCGCTGGTTCGCCTTCAGCGTGAACACGAACCCCGGTCTCGCGCGCTCGCGCCACGTCGTGAGGGTCTTCTCGCTCGGGAACCGGCGGAACGAGTAGTTGATCTCGACCGACGACAGCTGCGACGAGTAGTAGTCGAGCATGTCGTCCTTCTTGAGGTCCTCGGGGTAGAAGACGCCGTGACGCCACTCGTCGTACGCGAATCCCGACGTCCCCAGGTAGAAGCTGCCCGCCATGGCGTGCATCATGGCATGCGTGCCGGAGCGATGGCTCGATGGCTCGATCAGGCCGTCCGACGAGGAGGGCGAGGCGCTCCGTGCGTTGGTGACGCGGATCGTCGGGCCGCGGTTCGCCATCGATCGCGCGCTCGGTGGGATGTCGACGCCGGTCTATCGGCTCCAGCGCGGCGCTGAGTGCCTGTACCTGCGGATGTCTGAAGCCCCGGGTCGATCGATGCATGCGGAGGCAGCCGTGCACGAGCATCTTCGGGCGGCCGGGGTCTCCGTGCCCGAGGTGATCGCCGTGGACGACGCACCGGAGATCGGTCGAAGCGTGATGCTCGTGCGCGAGATCGGGGGCGAGCCGCTTGCCGGTGTCGAGGGGATCGACCTGGCGCCGATCCTTCGGGCTGCGGGACGCGACTTAGCGCTGATCAACGCTGTCGCCGTCGAGGGTTTCGGGTGGATCCGGCGTGATGAGCCGGTGTGGCCGCCTCGCGGAGAGGATGCGACCTATGAAGCGTTCGTGGATGGTGGGTCTGCATCGCTCGCCGTCCTCGCCGATCGGGTATCGACCGGCGTGGCGCGTCGCGCGCTCGCAGCACGCTTCGGCAAGGCGCGGGCCGACGACCCGCCGAGCCGGCTCGCGCACGGCGACTTCGACGCGACCCACATCTATCAGCGCGGCGGCCGGTACACCGGCGTGATCGACCTCGGCGAGATGCGGGGGGCCGAACCGCATCACGACCTCGCCTTCTTCCTGGTCCAGCACTCTGACGGGGCGATGCTCGGCGATCTGCTCGCCGGCTACGCCGAGGTGGCGGCGCTCCCGGGCGATCTCGAGGCCCGGCTGCGGCGATCGGCCACCGTCATCGTCGCCACACAGCTGTGTCGGTGGATCGCCCGAGACGGTGTCGAGAGCATGGGGCGCCCTGCTGGCCAGTGGTGGCTTGCCCGGCTGGGCGCGCTCCTCGACGACGCAACCTGACCCACCGTGCATGATGGGGACTATGCCCGAGACCAGGTTCAAGGTGGAGACCCCGCGCGGCGGAGTGAGCGCCGCGTGGCACGACGCCGGTCCGAAGGCGCCCGCGCTGGTGGTCGCCCACGGTGCCGGCGCCGGCATGGACCACCCGTTCATGTCAGGCTTCTGCGATGCGCTCGCCGATGGGGGCGTCGCCGCGATGCGCTTGAACTTCCCCTACATAGAGGCAGGCCGCCGCAGCCCCGGGTCGCCGAAGGATGCGATCGCCGCGTTCCGAGTGGCGGTCGAGGCGGCAACCGCTCGCGCCGGCGGCCGACCGGTGTTCGCCGGCGGCAAGAGCTACGGCGGGCGCATCTCCTCGATGGCCGCCGCCGAAGGTATGCCGGCCGCCGGTTTGGTGTTCCTCGGCTATCCGTTGCATCCGCCGGGCAAGCCCGACCAGGTGCGCGACGCCCACCTCTACGACCTGGCCCAGCCGATGCTGTTCCTGCAGGGGACGAAGGATCCGTTCGCGACCCCCGACGTCCTGGAGCCCGTGCTCGACAAACTCGGGAAACGCGCGAACTACGTCCCGTTCGACGGCTCCGGTCACTCGTTCGAGCGGTCACGCAAGGACAGCCGCGCCGACAACGCTGCGGCGCTCGTGCCGTTCGTGGTCGCGTTCATCCGGGCGCACGCCTGATGCCGCGTAAGAACCGACGGAACCCCGAGTTCTTCACCCCGCCCGAGGCGCCCGTGAGCCCGTCGAGGGGTGCCGACACGCCACCGTGGGCGCAGGCGCCGGGGTACGAGGTCCGGGGCGTCGGGGGCCAGAAGGAATACCGATGCCCTGGGTGCGATCACGTCGTACGCGCCGGCGTGGCGCATCTCGTGGTCGTGCCCACCGACGACGCCGACGCGCGCCGTCACTGGCACACCGACTGCTGGAAGCGCGAGCTCCGACGGCTCGGCCTGTACCGTCCGCCCACGTTCGAGTAGATCGCCACCCGAACGCCGGAACATGTTGGTACCCCTGACTACGATGCCCGACATGGAACCCTCGACCGTCACCGAGCGACTGCAGCCCCCCGATGCCCCCGCCTGCATCCCGATCGCCGAGTCCAAGCGGCTCCCGTGCGACCTGTGCGGCCACCCGATGGAGCCCGAGCACGCGCACTACCGGTGTCCGTCCTGCCACTACATCCTTCCTTGCTGCGGCTGGTAAGCCGATGAGCCGGACGACGGCTCCCGGCGCGACCGCCTATGCGCTGGCGCGCCCATGCGACGGCGTCATACGATGCCGCGCATGTCGTTCCAGGCGCGGGCACGGATGTGGGAGGCGGGGGGGCGCTGGTACGCGCGCATGCTCGACGCGCCCGCCTACATCGAGGTCACCGGGGTGAGCCGGCACCAGTGTCTGGACGAGCTCCGCAAGGTCACGGGCGACGACGTCACCCTCACGGTCGAGGCGATCCCTGCCGTGGTGGGCGTCGCCGAGGCCGCCGAGATCGTCGGGTGGGACAAGCGGCGTGTGATCACCTACATCGACCGCGGATCGTTCCCCGAGCCCATCACGTCGCTCGCGTCCGGCCGTATCTGGCTCCGCGAGGACGTCGAGGCGTACGCCGCGGACTGGCGCGCGCGGCACCCGGAGAAGCCATCGTCGCCGAGGGCCGTTCCCGCGAGGCCCACGTCATGACCCAGCGGCTCTACCTGATCCGGCATGGCCAGGCCGACTACACGTCGGACGCCCGCCTCACCACCTCGCGCGGGGTCGCGTTCGATCCGCCGCTCTCGGCCACCGGAAGCGAGCAGGCACTTGCGCTCGCTGCCCGGCTTCGGCACCTGCCCGCGCCCACGGCGGTCTATTCGTCGACGCTGGCGCGCGCGAGACAGACCGCCCGAGCGTACTCCGAGCCCACCGGCGTCGACGTGACCGAGGTGGAGGACCTCGGCGAGTGGTACGGCGGGGGATGGGAGTTCAAGGACTTCTCGCAGATCTTCGACGAGCACCCCGACGCGCGGCACCTGTTCCGGACCCAGCAGCCCGCGTGGCACCTGGCCCCCGAAGCCGAGTCGGGTGCGGAGTTCGCTACGCGCGTCAGGGCAGCGATCGAGGTGATCCTGGCCGAGCACCGACAGGGCGATCTCTACCTGTTCGTGCACGGCGGCGTGATCAATGCCTTTCTCGCGCCGATCCTGGGGATCCAAGGTCAGGAGATGTTCTTCCTGCCCGCCAACACAAGCATCAACACCGTGCTGATCGACGGCGCAGAGCGTCGAGCCTGGTTCCTCTCCGACGACGCGCACCTCACGAACCCCGAGTGGTTCGACCGCTGACGCACGCCGATCGTCGGTGCGGTCCTGGCGCCTACCGTATCCTCCTTCGTCATGGAGATCTCACGAGCATCGGCGCGTCCGTTCACGCAGGGAGACGATGGGCGATTCGCGGGGGAGGTGTCGCTCGGATCGACGGTTACCGACCCGGACGGCACCACCGTCGGGGTCGTGCACTTCGCCGCGAACGCGCGCACGCACTGGCACCAGCACCCGGGAGGTCAGTTCCTGATCGGCATCTCGGGTGTGGGCCGGGTTCGCACGCGGGGTGAGGCCGGCCACGTCCTGCTCCCCGGCGACGTGACCCACGTGGGGCCGGACGAGTGGCACTTCCACGGCGGGGCGCCCGACGCCCCGATGGCGCACTACGCGGTGAACGGCGGGGGCGCGCCCGAATGGGCCGAGCCCGTCACCGATGAGGAGTACGCCGAGGGCTTCTAGGCCGGAACACGGTGCGCCTCGGCAAGCGTGCACGCCCGCGTCAGGCGTCGATCGCGATCGGCCGCACCGGCGGCGGCGTGTTCCGGCTTTTCGCGAACCGCGGTGAGCCATCGATGATCGCGGTCGCAACCGCCAGCGTGTCGCCGATCGCGAGCGCGCCCAGCGCGTCGGGGGCTTGCGAGCCCAGGGGTGCGTCCACCACCACGAGGTCGGCCTCGCGGCCGGGCGCGATCACCCCGGTGTCGAGCCCGTGGAGCGCGGCGATGTTGCCCGTCGCCGCCGCGACCGCGAGCGCGGGATCGAGGCCACCGAGCGACGCCACCCACGACATCACCCGGAGGATCCCCAGCGGCTGCACGCCGGACCCGGCCGGCGCGTCGGTGCCGATCACGAGGCGGGCCACTTCGTCGCGTGCTGCGACCAACGCGGCCACCTCGCCCGCCGCTTTCACGTTGCCGTTGTGCACGACCTCGACCCGCGCGTCCGTCTCATCGAGGATGCGTTCGACGTCGGCGAGGGGGAGCGCGGTGGGGCCGCCGTTCGTGTGACCGGCGACGTCGGGACGCACCGCCACCACGAAGTCGGCCCCGATCACGCCGCTCCCGGGGATCGAGGCCCCGCCCGTGTGCACCATGACCTTCATCCCGCGGGCCTGCGCCCACCGGGTCATCTCAGCCGCGACGCCGGGGTCCTTGACGCCGGAGATCCCGATCTCGGCGACCAGACGGACGCCCGCGGCGGCCATCTCGTCGAAGTCCGCCTCGGTGAGCCCGGGCTCCAGCATGACGGCGCCCGCGTGCACCTTGACGCCCGCGGGGCGCAGCGCCTCGAAGGACCTGTGCGCGAGGATCGTGAGCGCCTTCACGCCAGCGGGGTCGGTGGGTCGGCCCGGCGTGTGCGGCTCGCCGGCCGACATCATCGTCGTGACGCCGCCGTGCAGGCACGACTCGATCCAGTCGGCCTGTCGTTGGCGCGGCGTGTAGTCGCCGATCACGGGATGCGTGTGGTTGTCGCCCAAGCCGGGGATCACGGTGGCGCCCGCGGCGTCGATCGAGGCTGCGATGCCGTCGGCGACGGCCTCCGACGCGACGCCCACGGATGCGATGAGACCGTCGCGCACCACGATCGTGTCGCCGCCGACGATCGGGGCCGCCACGTCGCCCGTGACGATCGTGCCGATGTTGCGGATCACCAGGTCGGCCATCGATGCCCTTTCTCAGCGAAGCCCGTCGCCCTCGGCCTCGTCGACGGTGAGTCCGCCCACGCGCGGCAACGGCCGCCCCCCGTCGGTTACGGCCACCGCGATCAGCAACTCGTCGTCTCCTGGCGCGTCGGTGATGCGCACCTCGATCGCGTCGAAGTGCGTTCGGACGAACGCGGCGTCCTTGTAGTGCAGCGGCACGTCGAGCGGCGTGCCCGGGCCACCGCGCTTCTTCGCCGAGGGGATGATGGCGTTGCCCCCACCCACGCCCTCGCGCACCGGCGTCCCGAGCTTCGGGTGGAGCATCGCCGCGACGTGTTCGAGTTCGCCTTTCATCCCCGCGATCCCGCCTTTGCCGTAGGAGTGGACCGGCTTGCCGCCGAGCTGGGCCACGGCCATCGCGGTGAGGCGTTCGCCCAGCGGGATGCTCTCCTCGATCAGCGGCGAGAGGTCCTCGACGTAGCGCCCAGCGAACGGGTTCGCGAGCACCGCGGCGACCACCACACGGCGGATCGGCGGATCGACGGGCCGGCCGGCCTCCTGGTGGGTGTCGTCGACGATCGTGACGATCTTCCGGATGTCCACGGCGGTCTCCTTCCGGCTGGCGCGGCGACGTGCATCCCGCGGCGAGCGCACGGTAGCACGGGGTCTGCGAGCGGGTCGGCCCACCTCGCTAAGGGCACTCGTTCGGGGTCCCCGCGGCTCGGAGCGGCCCGGCGTCGGCCACTCGGTCTCCCAGGCAGATGACGGCGGCGACGATCGACCCGTCGGCGCGCATGCGGTCGGCCTCGGCGAGACCCGCCGCTATCGCCTGGTCCATCTCGTCGTCGGAGAGCGGTCCCACGTCCACCGTGACGAGCCGCTCGCCCAGATCCGAGTCCGGCGCGAGCTCCGCCGCGGGGACCCTGCGGATCGCCGGATGATCGGGCAGGTCGACCGCGTTGGCGATGAGGGTCGCGGCAGCGTCCGCGGTCGCGGCGTCGATCGCCAGCGTCGTCACCGCGTCCGCGATCCCCAGTGAGAAGGAGCGTCCGTGTCGGCCGCTCGTCGCCACGCCGCGCACGGGATGTTCGTACCGGACGGTCGCCGTGCCCAGCAGCGCCGGCCGCTCGGGGATCGGCACCAGGCCCACCACGAACGTCGCCCCAGGGGTGAGCCGGAGCGCGATGTCGCCGCCGTCGTTGACGGCGCAGCGCGCGAGGGTCCCGTCCTCGACCCACATCGCCTCGCAGATCTCGTCGGCCACCGCCCCGGCGACGGCCGCCATCGGCGTCACGAACCGGCCGGGGAACCGCGAGACGGCTTCCGCCATCCGCCGGGCCACGTCGCCGCGGAGCCGACCGTGGGCGGCGCCGAAGGGCTGCCGCAGCAGGTCCAGCTCCTCGACGAGCTCGTCCAGCACTGGCCGGAAGCGGTCCCAGGCGCGCGCGTATGCGGCCGCGACCGCCTCGGGCCCTCCGATCGCCTCGATGATGAGATCGATCGGCCCGTGCTGGAGGTGCAGCCGCCTTCCGTCCGGCGTCGTCGCGGCGAGGGGCCCGCTCATCGGCATGGTCCCGAGGTCTCAACCCGCGGGCCACGGGTTGTCGGGCAGCGGGGCGATCGGCGTCGCCTCGGGCCGCGCCACGACCTCGCCGATCGACACGATCGAGCCGATGTGTCCCCCGAGCGCCTCGTAGTCGTCGCGCCGCAGCGTGAACTCGATCGGCGCCACGAGCGCGGGCGTCGGCACGTGCCCGAATGCCCCGGGCGGCACGCGCGTGACGTCGACCATGAACGTGATGCCCCCGCCAGGCCATACGAAGGTCGGGGCGCCCCCGCACGTGACGTTGGTGAGGCGCTGCTTCACCGAGCGCGTCAGGCCGACCGGGTTTTCCGTCGCGCCTGCGCGAAGCGACCCGCCCGCGCCCGCCATGAAGAGCACCGAGGTCATGGCGGGCTCGCAGTTCTCCCGGATGCGGGCCACGGACAGCGCCAGCTCCGGCGGCAGGTCGCGTGCCACCGGCCGAAGGGCGTCGTCCAGCACGAAGTACGCGTGGTGCTCCCCGGTGGTGCCGACCATCAGGATCGACAGACCCGGCCGCGCGACCTTCGGATCGAACGTGCCGAGGATCACGAGCGGGTCCTCGAGATCCGTCCCGCCCCATCCGGTCCCCGGCTCGGCGACGTTGAAGTAGCGGCCGGGCGTGGAGCGGCGGCCTTTCACGTGGATCCCTGTTGGCTCGACGCCGAGGTACCGACCCGCCTGGTGTTCGGACAGCACGCCTGTGATGTGGTCGTCCACCACCACCACCTCGTCGACCAGTCC